>JBKPJW010000522.1:0-1537 GCA_046730875.1 Actinomycetota bacterium
CGCCGATTCCCAGCAGCGGCAGGGCGTAGTAGGTGAGCAGGCGGGAGAAGGTCTTGACCGGGTCCACGTCAGCGATGCCGCAGGCCACATAGAGCGGCGCGCCTCCGGGCGGAACCGCGGCTTCGCAGGAGGAGAAGACCAGCACGGCGACGGCGGCGGTGGTTGCCGGAACGCCGGCGGCTACCAGTGTGGCGACACCCACGGTTCCGACGGCGGCCATGGTGGCCGTGGCGGAGAGCGGTGCGGCGACGGCGATGACGATCAGCCCGATCAGGATGGCGAGCAGCCACAGGGGCAGGTTCATCTGGTTGAGCAGCGCCGTCATCTGCTTGGGCAGGCCGGTTGCCGCCAGCGCGTTGGCGCCGGCGAAGGCGAAAAGCACGGTGATGCCCACGATGCCGAACCGCGGGGCGGAGTCCCGCAGAAGGGCCCACCAGGCGCGGCTGCTGCGCGGCAGCCGCTTCCGGCCCAGCAGGGCGCCGGTGATGATGAGGACCACAGGGATCCAGACGATGACGCTGACGGACTTGGTGACGTCTTCGCCGGTCCAGTCCGACAATGCCGTGGCGATGGCGCCGGAGGTGATGATGAGCGGGATGGCCACCACGACGAACAGCAACGTGGTCGCCCAGCCTCGGCCGAACGCGGTGCGGACCGACAGCCGGTGGGCGGGATCCAGCGGGGACATCCCGCTCTTGCGGATCAGCAGCCAGGTGACGATCAGCCGGTGCAGGAAGCACCACAGGCCGCCGATGAGCAGGGGAAGGAAGAGCTGGTTGACGTCCAGCATGGGCCCGACGGTGGCGGATCCGACCAGGACGAACATCGACGCGCTGAACGGGAACGTGATGCCCATTCCGGCGTTTCCGGCCACGAGGGTGGCCGCCGAGGGCTTATCGAGCCGGGATTTCTCCATCCAGGGGATGGTCACGGAGCCGACGGTCGCGGCGATGGCCGCCTGGTTGTGGACCACCCCGCCCAGGCCGGCCGACGCCACGGTCGAGACCCAGGCGGGGCCGCCCTTGACGCCGCCGATCAGGGAGTTCAGCAGGTCGATGAGCCGGTCCAGCACCCCCGTCTTGTCCAGCAGATATCCCATGAAAACGAAGGCCATGGTGGCGTAGACAATTTCGTCGGTCAGGGCCGAGAACAAGGAGACCCAGCCGATCTGTGCCGCGGCGGCCCCCGTGAAGGGAAGCACGGTCAGGAAGCCGAGGATCATGGCTTCGCCGACGCTGCGTTTGATCACTGTGGTCCAGAGCAGGATGACGGCGAGGTAGGCCCCAAGGGCCCAGATGCCGATCATGCCGCTCCTGTCGGGGTACTTCTTACGGGATGGTTCATCGTTGATTCCTGTAAATGATTCTGCCTGATGCCGGGGTCAGCGCAAGACGGGCGTCAGCGCAGGGCCGGTTCCGCCGGTGCCGTTTCCTGGGCCATGCGTGTCAGGGCGGCGGCCGAGGCCGCCGTCATCTCGGCGGGTACTCCCAGATCGGAGAGGTAGCTGGCGGTGTCCTGCATCTCCTTGGAGCGGCGC
>JBKPJW010000523.1:0-4557 GCA_046730875.1 Actinomycetota bacterium
GCTTGCGGATGCCCGGGTGGCCGGCTGCGCGCTGGTGCGGTGTCAGCGCGGCGTCGTGCTTCTTGATGACTTTCGCCCCGCGCCGTTCCTTGGAGAGCAGCTTCTGCTGGGGCAGCAGGTAATTCGTGAAGAGCGCATCGAGCTCCCAGATCGCGTTGAGCTTCTCCAGCTCGGCGACCGTGTCGTAACGGAGGTAGCCGACCAGTTCACGAACCCGGGACCAGTTCTTCTGCTCCACATGCGCCCCGTCGTTCTTGTTCCCGGGCCGGGAGCGGGTGAAGGTGATCTCGTGGGCCCGGCAGTACGCCAGCAGGTCCGCGTTGATGAACTCGGAGCCGTTGTCCGAATCGATCCCGGCGATCGGGAACGGGAAGCGGCCCAGTGCGTACTGCAGCGCCGCGAGCACCCATTTCTGGGCCTTGTTCGGCACGGACCGGTTCACCGTCCAACCGGTGGCGATGTCCGTCACCGTCAGCGTGAAGCAGAACTCTCCGGACGCCACCCCGCCCTCGTGCCCCACCAGGTCGATCTCGACGAACCCGGGCACCGCATCGTCCCAGTCCGCCCAGGTCCGGACCGGGATCTGGGACTTCAGCAGCGAACCGGGCTTGGTATGGGACCGGCCCCGCAGCACCAGCTTCGCCCGCTCCGGCGACAGCTTCCGGTCAATCGTCGCCGCGCTCATCCGCATCAGCAGCCCCGCGTCCTCATCCGTCAGGACAAGCTCCCCGTCCCGGCGCAGCAGGGGCACCAGCACTGGCAGCATCGGGGCCAGACGCTTGCCCGCCGGCGCGCGCAGCACCGCCCAGCACACCACGAGAGCCTCGATGACCCGCGGCCCATACAGCGGCGGCCGCGGGTCCCGGACCCGCACCGGCCGCAGCTGAAGTGCCTGCCGCAGGGCCCGCCGCGCGTAGTCCCGGTTCCAGCCCGTGAGCTCCACCAGCTCATCCAGGATCCGCACCTTCTCCGTCCGGCCGGCACGGGCATACGCCCTGGCCTTGATCACCGTGACAGCCCTGCGCTGGCTCATCGTCAGTCCCATCCCTCAAGGATGTCCGCGGGCGCCTCTTCCCGGACCTTTTCAGATGAGGCAACGTATCCGGCCCCACGGACCTTTCCCATGAGTCAACGCGGGTCCTTTTCAAGTCGTGGGACGTCCCCTAGAATGACGTTGTTGCCCCAGACCCCGGCAGCGCCTGCCACTGTCGGCGCGTCTTCGGGAAGGAATGTCATGCGAGGCAACCCACACTTACCCGCCGGGCTGTTCTGCCAGGGCAGGTGCGCGTCATGAATATGGATGCGATCAGGGCGATTGAAGAGGCGGCGGCAACGCATTCAGCCTCGGACTTCGAACACGAACATTCCGCCCCCGAGCTGCAGGCTGCAGTTGCGGAGGCAGTCACGCACGGCCTGCCCATCAGGGATGTAGCCGCGGCGGCACACATGACGGCGCTGGAAGTCCTGGACGCAGCGGACCGTCTTGCATACTCGGGCGCCGCCAATCCCCCGAGGCGGCGCCCGGCCTTCTAGCAGCCCGGCCTGTCAGCGGCCTGACCGTCAGCCTTGGAAGGGCCCGGCCTGGACGAGGTTGGCCGGCCTCCGGCTCCAGCCAGGGCGTCAAGCTGTTGCGCCAGCAACCTGTGGATGCGCGGTTCGAAAGCCGAGGCGTTGCCGCCGATGTGGCCTGGCTGGCCGGTCACCGCTCAGCTGAGCGACAGCACGAGATAGAGCAGGGCCAGGACCAGCACGGTGGGGGTCATGACGAAACGTTCAGGTCGACTGCGCGAAATCCCGTTCATGAGGATTCCCACGGCAAAGTTCCCGGGCACATCCCATACGGCGCGGCAAGTCGCCACGCCCGGGCGCCGGAGGTCCACGATTCCTTTGGCGCCGCCGCGCCGGCGGAGACAATGTGCGCCATGGCACTGAAGACGGTGCAGGCAGCGGGAACTACCGCTAGTGTCGTGGAATGGTGTCGGATGCTTTAGTGAGGGATGCGAAGACTGTTTTGCGCGCCGAGGTTCGACTCGGCCGCCGGACTCGATCGGCGGGTGAACGGGAAACGGCGACGGCAGCTCTGACAGCGAATCTGATCGCCTTGGTCCTTCGCCGCGCCCCCGTTTTGGTTGGGTGCTACCTGTCCGGTGCGGATGAACCGAACACGCGGCCGTTTCTGAGCTGGGCCGTTGCCAACGGTGTTGAGGTTCTGGTTCCCGTGAGTAGACCGGACGGACTCCTGGACTGGGTGCACGCACGAGGAGGACCCGAACAGGTCGGCCTGTTCGGCATCTCTGAGATGGTCGGTGAAGTTGTGGCTCCCAGTGTGTTCCAGAGTGTTGATCTGCTTCTTGTTCCTGCGGCCGCTGTCGACTCGTCGGGAATGAGGATGGGGTGGGGGCGCGGGTACTTTGACCGGGCTCTCGGCGCGCTCGAGGAACCGCCGCCGGTGTTCGCCATTGTCTTCGACGACGAGGTCCGTGAAACGGTCCCGACTGAGAACCACGACAGGCCCGTCGATGGGGTGGTCACCCCGAGCCGGACCCTCGAATTCTGATCGACGCTGCCCGGCTGCGCTGGTCTGTGTCGAGAGGTTTATGCCGGGACGAGAGGTTCATGCGGGCTGTAGTCTTGCCCCTCCGGCATTGACGGCCGCCGCGCCGGATCAGACGACGTCGGTGGGGGCGGCGCGGTGATCGATCTTCGCCGTGAGTTCGTCGATCCGTTCAAGCGCGGCGTTGAAGTGCTCGACTGTCGCCCACAAAGACGGCTGCTGTTCGCGAATGTGTTCGAGGGTGGTCCCCGCGGTGGCAAGCGCGGCGAGATCGAAACTCACGTTTGTGCGCGCCCCTGTCACCGCCGCCCTGAGGGCACCGAACGCGACGACGATGTCCGCAATGAGAGCGGGGTTGCCGTGGGAAGCAAGCCACGCCAGATCCCCGATGGCGTCGATGGCCCGCTCGCCGAGCACGGCGGATGCCTTGGCAGCGTCCACGGATGCCTGATGGATTGCGTGGTCGCGCTCCGGTCCCGGTTCCAGCCGAAAGGCGGCCCCGAACGCTTTGGATGCTGTCGCGTCGTCGTCGGCCAGCTGAAGGGCGGCTTCTCGAAGAGCATGCGCCCGGGCGTGAACGCCACTGAGCTCCTGACGCTGGTGCTGCTCCTCAGCTTCGGTATATCCGGCAACCATCGATGTCAGCGACGCGGCGATCGCAAGCATTACTCCCGCCCCGGCTCCCCCACCCGGGGACCCGATGGACTCTGCCAGAGCCCGCGTCCAATCCTCAACGGTTGAGCGTTGAGTTGTCACCGCTTCAGAATCAGCCATGGTCCTAGTCTGCCCCCTCATTGGCCCGCCTGCTCAACCGCCGCACAAGTGGGCGGGCCAATTCTTTAGCGGAACACGCTGTTGAGGCGGCGGAGGCGGCGACTGCTTCAGCTCCGGGTTATCCGGTCTGGAAGATCCTGTCACTGACGTCATTGCGGAGAACATGGAACTGGCCTCCGTTGCCGTTGACTGAGCCGTCCAGGACATAGAAGCCGCGTCCGGCATCGAAGCCTCCAGCGGCACGGTCAAGGGCGGCGATGAGATGCCGGCCCAGATGTCCCTTTGGTCCAAGTGCCTTGATTTCAGCGAGTTCCTCGAAAGTCAGTCCTGCCAGCACCGCGTTAATTTCAGCCATGACACACCCCCCGTTGCGTAGCGAATTCCTGCCTGAATCCACAGGCTAAAGCACAGTGGGTCATGTCGCAAGCAAATGCTGTCACAGGCCTTGACAGGTCCGTGGCCGGGAAAAGCATTTCGAGCACTACTGGACCCGGCGCCTGCCAGTCAGGCCCCGCTAAGCGCCCTGGCCTTGACGGCTTCGAATTCGTCCTGGCTCAGCGTGCCGGCGTCGAGGAGTTCCTTCGCCTGGGCGATTTCCCGGGAGGGAGAGGCCCCGGCGACGGAGCGGATGTACTCGGTAGTGGCGGCTTCTGCCCGTTGCGCACTCTTGGCCTGGCGCTCGGTCATGCTGCGGCCGCGCGCGATCAGGTACACCAGCACCGTGAGGAACGGCACGAAGACCAGGAACAATATCCACACCGCCTTGAGCCAACCGCTGAGCTTGTGGTCCCGGAAAATGTCGGTGATAACTGCAAACAGTGCGAAAAGGTAGGCGACGAACGCGAAAGTCCAAAAGAACATCCAAATGACGCTCCAGAATTGCTCCATGGGAGCCATCCTTTCGTTCCGAGGAAGCCCTGCTGGCATTCCCTCCGCCGCCAAAGTAGCCCTGCATGTCGCCGACTGTTAGGACCGTAAGGCCCATTTTGGACGGGGTGGAGCGGTCATGCCGCATTCGGCGGGCGCCCTGTGGAATCTATCCCAGAGCCCTGTCCTTGAGCATCTGGAATTCCTGGCCGGTAATGGTTCCCTCATCAAGGAGTTTCTTGGCCGCCGCAATCTGCTCGGCCGGGTTGGTGTTGGCCGTTCGCCGGATGTACTCAGCCATGTCGTCCCGCGCAACGTCCTGCCGCGCAGATTGTCGAATGGACATTTGCTGTCCGTAGAAC
>JBKPJW010000524.1:0-5289 GCA_046730875.1 Actinomycetota bacterium
GGCCCGCATCACACGATGCGGGCCCGGCCCAATCCGGTAAAGGAGTGCCGGAACGATTGCCGGCCGGGAAGGGTGGCGCCGGCTAGGCGTCCTGCTTGTCCTGCTTGCCCCGGAGCTTGTTCCAGCGGGCAGTGAGACCCCATTTGGTGACGTTGATCATGGCTTCCACGACGATATTGCCGCTCATCTTCGAGGCGCCGAGCTCACGCTCAACGAAGGTGATGGGGCGTTCCACGATTGTCAGGCCGAGTTTGGACACGCGCCAGGCCAGGTCCACCTGGAAGCCGTAGCCGACCGAATCCACCGCGTCCAGGTTCAGCTTCTCAAGAGTCGTACGGCGGAAGGCACGGAAGCCGCCAGTGACGTCCTTGATCTTCACGCCCAGCATGATCCGGGCGTAGGTGCTGCCCGCCCGGCTGATGGCCTGCCGGTACAGCGGCCAGTTGACCACGCTGCCGCCCGGGACCCAGCGTGAGCCCATGGCGAGGTCCGCGCCCTGCTCCACGGCCTCGATCAGCTGGGGCAGCTGCTCAGGCTTGTGTGAGCCGTCTGCGTCCATCTCCACGAGGATGTCGTAGCCGGCGTCCAGGCCCCACTTGAAGCCGGCGATGTACGCAGCGCCCAGCCCGGCCTTCCCCGCGCGGTGCAGGACATGGACCTGGCCGTCTTCGGCGGCCATGCGGTCTGCCAGCTGCCCGGTGCCGTCGGGGCTGTTGTCATCGACAACCAGCACATCGGAAGCGGGAACGGCTGTGCGCAGGCGCCCAAGGGTCTTGGGCAACGATTCAAGCTCGTTGTAGGTGGGGATGATGGTGAGGACACGCAAAGCGAGGCCTTTCCTTGAAGGGAGCGGTCGGTGCGCCGATGGACAATCCTTCTGGTTTCCAGGCGCAACTTCCCATTATAGGGAGTTGGGCGACGGTGGCGGGCCGCATAACCCACGGGGCAGGTCCACCCGCTTCGGGCCAGTTCCGGCAGGCCGGGAATTGCGGCGCCGGAACCGTTTTCTGCTGCGAAGTGGACCCGCCCCCTTGGGGGTGCCCGTGGTCATGACCATTAAGGCTGCCGTGGTTGCGGCAACCTGGACTGGACCGGGGGCTAACGGAGACTGCGCCATATGCAGCCGTCCGTTGACCCTCAATGCTACGGGGGTGGCCTGATCTGTCAACCGAGACGTGACCTGCCGTTATGTCCATCGTCCCAGTTCAGGGCCGTATATAGGGCGTGAATGTTTCGGTACCGCCGACCGGATGACAGCCGCGGCTGAGCTCCTGACGGAGACCTCGCGGAGCCGATACTTGGGCCGGAGCGAGAGTCCGGACGAGGGGGCCGTCAGGCGCCGAGGGCGCCGCTGGCGTAGAGGCGCTGGCCGTCCCGCACGGTCAGGAGGCAGGCGGGATCGGTGCCCGTGTCCAGCGCCGGCAGGAGCGGTGTGCGGGCTCGCGGGTCAGTGCTCCAGGACTGCACGCGGCCGTCGGCCACCTGGACCATGAGTTCCTCGACCTCCCAGACCGCAAAGCTTGCCGGCGCTCCCGGCACCAGCTGCCCGGCCATCGGGTTGCGGTAGCGCGCTGCCCGCCAGCCGGCCCGGGTGTGGCCAAGGAACGCTGCGCGGGCGGAGATCTGTTCCGCCGGATTGGTGTGCTCCAGGCAGGCGCGCACACTGGACCACGGCCGCAGCGGCGTCACGGGGCTGTCGCTGCCGAAGCAGATCGGCACACCGGCGGCGTAGAAACTCGCAAAGGCATTCATTCCCAGCCGGCGGGAGCCGAGGCGTTGCTGGTAGAGGCGGTCCTCTCCTCCCCACAGGGCGTCGAAGACCGGCTGGGCGCTGACCGTGACCGAATAGTGTGCCAGCCGGCTGATGGCAGCTGCATCTGCGAGCTCGACATGCTCGAAACGGTGACCGGCGGCGCGGACGCGCTGTTCGCCCACCTCTGCCGCGGCCAGGTCGAGGGCGTCCAGGGCTGCGTCCAGGCCTGCGTCGCCGATCACGTGGAATCCCGCCTGGATGCCCAGGAGAGAGCACGCCGCAAGGTGTGCGGCAGCGTCAGAGATTGAGAGGTACTGGCTGCCCCGCTCCCCCGGCGCGTCGGCGTAGTCGGCGCGGAGCGAGGCTGTCCGGGAACCGATCGATCCGTCGATGTTAAGGTCGCCGGCCAGGCCCAGCACCGGTACGCCCAACCCGTCCAGAATGGACCGGGCATGTTCCGCGGAGGAGGCAAGCTCGCCCCAATACGGCAGGATCTCCGGCGCACCCGCTCCGTCCGTGCCGTCGCCGGCGGCGGTGTTCCAGGCCGCCGCGGCCTGCAGGTCCTCGACGCTCCCGATGTGCGGAGCAGCCATCTCGGCCAGGGCCACGTAGCCGTTGGCGGCCGCTTCGGTGAGGGCACGCTGCTGGTACCTGCGCAGGGTGTCTGCGGGCAGTCTGCGGGCCGTCTGGCGGGCGGCGGTGTGCGCGGCCCGTTTGACCTGGCTGCCGGCGGTGTAGCCGTCGAGGCCGTCCAGTCCCGCTGTCGCCGCCAGGGAGTTCGATACGAGGGCGGAGTGGGCATCCACCCGGGTCAGGTAGACCTGCCGGCCGCCGGCCGCGCGTTCGATGGCGTCCCGGCTGGGCAGTGCAGGATCAGCCCACGTGCTCTCGTCCCAGCCGTGGCCCAGCACGGTGCCGCCCGCACCGGAAGCGGAGGCGCAGGCAGCAGCGACGGCGTCGAGCAGTTCCGCGGCCGAGCGCACGCCGGCCAGCTGGAGCCCATCGAGCGCGATCCCGGTTTCCGTCAGGTGGACGTGGGAGTCGACGAAGCCGGGGGCCAGGAGCGCGCCCCGCAGATCAACCACCTCCATCGAGGCGTCGGCGATGGAGGTGGCGGCCTGCTCGGAACCGACCCAGGCCACAGTGTCGCCATCGACCAGCATGGCGGTCGCAAACGGATCGGCCGCGGTGTAGACGGAGCCGTTGCGGTACAGCGTCACTTTGCGGGAGGCGGGGGCGGCCGGCGAATCGGTCATGGGGCGGGAACTCCTTGTAACGGGTGGCCGGCCAGCGCCGGCGGGTGCGAAAACTCAAAAACACAGCAACACAGAAATCTTAGGAAACTCCGACGAGGCGCGGTGACCGGGCCGTCGCGGCCCGCTCACCGCCTACGCCACCGAGGAGTAGGCGACGACGCCGCGTTTGATGAGCTTGATGGCGTCGGCGCACAGCCGCGCAATCCGGGGGTCCAGGTTCGGAATGTCGGCGAGCTGGTCCAGGAGGTCGATCACCTGTTTGACCCAGCGGACAAAGTCGCCGGCGGCCAGGTCTGTGCCGCTCAGGACTTCCTGGAGATGGCGGCCCTTGGCCCATTTGAAGATAGGCCAGATGAGGCCGAGCTCGGGCTCACCGGTGAGCGGAAGCTTGTTGGCCTCCTCGACATCCTCCAGTGCGGACCATTCGCGGACCACGGTGTCCACCGCGGATTCCAGGGAGACGCTCGGCATCTTGGGCCGCAGTCCGCGGTCCTCGCGTTTGGCCTGGTAGACCAGTGCGCTCGCCAGGGCGGCGATTTCGGCGGCGTCGAGGTCGTTGAACGCTCCCATCCGCAGGGACTGCGAAATCAGCAGGTCCTTTTCGCCGTAGATCCGCCGCAGCCGTTGCCCGTCCGGGCTGATGGACAGGACACCGGTGTCGGAGGTTTCCAGGTAGCCGTAGCTTGTCAGGACGCCGCACACGCGGTCGAACGTCTTGGCGATGGTGTTGGTTCGGCCCTGGATCTGGCGGATGAGTCCGTCCGTTTCCTGCCGGAGCTTCCACCAGCGCTCAGACCACCGGGCATGATCCTCGCGTTCGCTGCAGCCGTGGCACGGGTGGGCGCGGAGTTCCCGGCGCAGCTCGGTGATCCGCTTTTCCTGGTTGGGTACGGACGAGGCGCGGCCAAAATCGTCGTCGCGGCGCGGGGGCGCCGGCGGCCGGTGCTCGCGAATGGCGTTGCGCACCGAGGACGCCAGATCCCGGCGCGACTTGGGGACCTTGGCGTTGAAAGACTTGGGTATCCTGATCCGAGTAATAGGCGACAACGGACCTTCGACGTCGTGCAGGCCGATCCGGCGGAGCTGGTTGTCCAGCGTCATCACGGCGGGGCGGGGCTCCCGGGATTCGTGGTCCGAGCTGAGCACCACCGCGAGACCCGGCGATTTGCCGGAGGGAACATCCACCACGTCCCCCGGGAGCAGCCGGCTCAGGGAGTCCTCCGTCAGTGACCTCAGTGCCCGGGAACTGCCCTTGGTGGCCGTTTTCTCGGCATCGCTAAGGGCCCGCCGCAACCGCGCGTACTCGGTGAAATCACCGAGGTGGCAGGTCATGGCCTTGCTGAACCCGGTGAGGGATTCCTCCCGGCTCCTGACCTGCCGGGCCAGTCCAACCACCGAACGGTCCGCCTGGAACTGCGCAAAGGACGATTCGAGGATTTCCCGGGCGCGGGGCCGGCCGAACTGCGCCAGGAGGTTGATGGACATGTTGTAGGTGGGCCGGAAACTCGAGTTCAGCGGATAGGTCCGCCGTGAGGCAAGGCCGGCGACGGCGGCCGGATCCGTGCCGGGCTGCCACAGGACCACCGCGTGGCCTTCGATGTCGATGCCGCGGCGGCCGGCACGCCCGGTCAGCTGGGTGTACTCCCCCGCGGTGATGTTGACATGCGCCTCTCCGTTGAACTTGTCCAGCTTCTCCAGCACCACGCACCGGGCGGGCATGTTGACGCCGAGGGCCAGGGTTTCGGTGGCGAAGACGGCCTTGACCAGCCCGTCGACAAACAGCTTCTCCACGACCTCCTTGAAGGTCGGTAGCATGCCGGCGTGATGGGCGGCGAGTCCGCGGAGCAGGCCGTCCCGCCAGCTCCAGAAGCCCAGCACGTCGAGGTCGTCCGAGGGGATGTCCTGGGCGGCTTCGTCCACGCGCTGGGCGATGATCTGTTGTTCCCGCTCGGTGGTCAGCCAGAGTCCGGCGGCGACGCACTGGGCCACGGCAGCGTCGCAGCCGGCCCGCGAGAAGATGAACGTAATGGCCGGCAGGAGGTCCTGGCGGTCCAGGCTGGCGATGACCTGCGGCCGGCTGGCCTTTCGGACCGGGCTGCGCTGGGCGTTCTGCGGTTCGTCCCGCTGACTGCGTTGGCCACGCTGGCCGCGCTGGGTCCTGCCGCCATGGCCGAAGCGGCCGCGGAAATTCATCTGGCTCTCGGCCCGTGCCATGGACAGCAGCTCCGGGTTCACCTCGAAGGCTCGGCCGGGCAGCTCTGCTGTGACACCGCCCGAGGT
>JBKPJW010000525.1:0-7495 GCA_046730875.1 Actinomycetota bacterium
GACTCCAGGACCGCAGCAGCGCCAGCGCCGCATCCACCGCATCGCCCGCTTCACCAGTCGAAGAATCATTCGCCGGGTCCGTCACGGCGGAGTCCGCTGCCCCGGTCACAGCACTGTTCACAGCACCGCTCGCTGCACCGCCCACAGCACTGGTATCAGCACCGTCCACAGCACTGTCCACAGCACCGTTCGCTGTGCCGCTCGGAGCCTGGCACACTGCATCAGTCACGCCGGCAGACGCAGCAAGGGGAAGCCTGGAGGACACCGCCGGGCCGACCGGAACGGCGGCCCGATCCGGCATGAACTCTCCCATGGCTTCCATGGCTCCACTCAACCAGAGAGGTACGACAGAACTAGAGGGTGGACCTATTGCAGCGGGAACCGGAGTCTGTCGGTGGAGTCTTCCAGGCAAACTTCTCCGGCCAAAGACTTCTGGTTGAGCATCCCCGGGGCGAGCTCTGAGCAGCAAACCCCTAGGGCGGCAATGAAACGGGTCTGTTCTCGCTGGCCCTCAACTGCCGCTCTCAACCTGCATCCATGCCCAGTAATCAAGCCATTCGCACCCTGCCGCCGCAAGCGAGTGACACGCGCCCCGCCAAGCAAACCAGCCGTCGCGCCGGCCGCCTCAAACCAGCGCCAGCACCGAGCCGCCCAAACCGGCACTTCCAGCAGTTCCAGTAGTTCCGGCAACAGCCCGTAACACTGTGAGCGTAGCCCGCGGTGGTAGGCGCGTGCCCGTGGCAAGCTGTAGGGATGGACAGCACAGCCGCACAGCAAACCGGGGAATCTCCATTCGCAAGGCCGCCGGTTCCGGGCGAGCCGCGCCGCCCGCTGGGTCCGCGCGATCCGGGCGATGCCTGGGTGGAGGGCGACCGCGGACGGTTCTGGGGACGCTTCGGATCCGCCGGGCTCCTGGTCCACGACCCCGCGAAGGGAGTCCTGCTCCAACACCGCGCCTTGTGGAGCGATCAGGGCGGCACGTGGGGACTTCCCGGCGGCGCCCTGCACCAAGGCGAAGAGGCCATCCACGGGGCGTTGCGGGAAGCACAGGAGGAAGCGGCCGTGCCGCCGGAGAACGTCCGTGTCCTGTTCACGTCGGTGTTCGACGTCGGCTACTGGTCATACACAACGGTGGTTGCCGAAGCACTGGAGCCCTTCGAGGCCGCGATCAGTGATCCGGAAAGCCTCGAACTGCAGTGGGTGGAGATCGACGCCGTCGGCAGCAAGGCACTGCACCCGGGCTTCGCCGCGGCCTGGCCCGGCCTGCGAAGACGGTTGACCGAAGTCCGGCCCGTAACCAACCGGTCCTAACGAGACAGCCCCTGAAAGGGCGGCGGCCTAATTTTTCCGGGAGGCCGGCCTGCGGCGATACAGCCAGATGAGACCCAGGATGGGCAGCAGCAGCGGAATGAAACCGTAGCCGCGGCCGAACAAGGACCACACGGTCTCGTGCGGGAAGTTCACGGAGTCGAACACGCTCAGCGCCCCCACCACCAGGACGCCGACAAGCTCCACGAGGACTGCCGCGACGGAGACCTTGAATGCGGTGCGTCCGGGCTTTGCGAGGGATACCGTAGCCACGACGTAGACCACCGCGGCGAAGGCCGACAACAGGTACGCCAGCGGAGCCTCGGAGAACTTGGTGAGGATCTGGTAGCCGGCCCGGGCCGTTGCCGAAATCGCGAAGACTGCGTAGACAGCGATCAGCAGCCGGCCGGGCCCGGTGTTGCGGGTATCGGCCGGTGCTTCCGACACGCCGGTGTCCGCGCCCCGAGTGATGCGGGAGGTCGGCTCCGTCGGGTGTCCGGTGCTGTCCTGCGAGGATTTTGCATTCACGTTTTCTGCCTCTTCCAACTCAGTACCAGATCTGGTTCATGCGGGCGGCCATCACCAGCGCTGTAACGCCGACGGCGGCCAGAACGAAGTTGCTCCAGCGGGTCCGTTCCAGGATTGACCAGTACACGGCGCCGATCGGGAGGATCAGCGCTGTCGCCAAATAGCCCCAGAACTCCCATGGCTCCCCCGCCATCCGCTCCCCGCTCGCCACCCGGACCACCGATCCCACCAGATAGACCAGGAGGGAAAGTTCGACGGCGGCTACCGACAGTATCGTCAGATCGTTCGGCGCCTTTTTCAGGATGCCCGCTGCGGCGCAGATAATGGTGGACAGCAAGCCAACCACCAAGATGATGTAGAAATACGCGTCCACTACTGCCCGGCCTGCTTTTCGCTGCCGCGCTTGTCGGTCGCCTGCGTACCCGTCGTCTGCTTTTCGTTGCCCGGCTTATCCGTTGCTTGCTTTTCGTTGCCGTGCTTTTCATTGTCCGGCGCGAAAACCAGCACCGGCTTGGCGTAGCTCCCGGCATCGGCCAGGAGGGCCACGAGCGTGCCGTCCGGCGCGAACGCCGCTGCCGGCTTGTCCGCGGTCACTGCCTCCGGCGTGCCGGCGGCCGCTCCGGCCGCGATCCTGCGGCCGAAGGAAATCTCGGTGGTCTCCGCCTCGCTGAGTTCACGGTTGGGCATCAGTGCCCGGGCCGCGTCCGATATCTCCAGCACGTCCAGCTTCTCCGCCAGTTGCTCAAGCGTGTGCGCCTGGTCAAGCGTGTAGGGGCCCACCTGGGTGCGGCGAAGTGCCGTCAGGTGGCCGCCGACGCCGAGCGCCTCACCGAGGTCCCGGGCCAGGGCACGGATGTAGGTGCCGGAAGAGCACTCGACTGTGACGTCCACATCCAGGGCCTCCCTGCCTGCCTCGTCGTCGCGCACTGGACGGACCTCGTGGACCTCAAACCGGTGGATCGTCACTGGCCGGGCCGCGAGCTTGACGGCTTCACCGGAGCGGACGCGGGCGTAGGCACGTTCGCCGTTGACCTTGATGGCGCTGACACTGCTGGGGATCTGCTGGATTTCTCCGGTCAATGCCGCGACGCCGGCGCGGATGGCGGTGTCCGTGACACCGGCGGCGCTGCTGGTGGCGGTGACCTCGCCTTCGGCGTCATCGGTCACAGTGGATTCACCCAGCCGGATGGTGGCGGTGTAGGTCTTGGACGTGCCCACGATGTAGGTCAGAAGCCGGGTGGCCTTGTTGATGCCAACGACGAGAACGCCGGTGGCCATCGGATCCAGTGTCCCGGCGTGGCCGACCTTTCGGGTACCGGCGATCCGCCGCATCCGTCCAACCACATCGTGGCTGGTCCAGCCTTGCGGCTTGTCCACTATCACCAGTCCAGAAAGCACGCCTCCCAGTATATGCGGGCCAGCCGTACGCACGGCCCACGCTCCACCCACGCCCGGACCACCGGCCCTCTCACCGGCCGGGCACAGATACAGTCCTTCCGCCCCTACCGCCGCGGGTGAAGCCCGTTAGGATGACTCACATGCCCGAGCTTGCAGCACATATCCGCGACGTTCCGGTCAACCAGATCCGCGAGATCACCGAGGCCGCCTGGGGAACGCCCGGCGCGATCGTGCTGAGCATCGGGGAGCCGGGTTTCGCCGTCCCGCGCCACGTCTTGGAGGCCGGCATGGCCTGCCTGGACCGCGACGAGACCAACTACACACCCAACGCCGGGATTCCCGCGCTGCGGGAGGCCTTCGCCAAACGCTTCAGCGCCCAAAACGCGACGCCGGTCGCCGCCGACCGGGTCTATGTGGTCGACGGCGCCCAGCAAGGCCTGCACTTCGCCATGAGCCTGCTGCTTGCCCCCGGGGACGAGATCCTCATTCCCAACCCCGGCTACCCCACCTTCGTCATGACGAGCAGCCTTTTGCACGCCGTCGCCGTCCGCTACCCGTTGTATCCGGAGTACGATTTCCAGCCGCGGATTGAGGACATCGAGGCGCTCATCACGCCGCGGACCAAGGTGCTGATGCTGAATTCGCCGTCCAACCCGCTGGGAGCGGTCCTGGGCGAGGACCTGACGCGCCAGATCGTGGAGTTGGCGAGACGCCGCGACCTGTGGATCATCTCCGACGAGTGCTACGAGGCATTCACCTTCGATGTCCCGCACATTAGCCCGGCCCGCTTCGACAGCCAGGTTCCAGGTGAAGCCCGCGTGTTCACCTCGCTCACGCTCTCCAAAACCTACGGGCTGACGGGACTGCGCATTGGCGCCCTGATCTGCCCCCCGGGGCTCGAGCAGAAGATGAATAACGTCATGGAGGCGATCGTCTCTTGCGTGGCCTCACCGTCGCAGTACGCCGCGCTGGCGGCGCTTACCGGTCCGCAGGATTACGTCAGCGACGCCCATGCCCACTACCGGGCCAACCGCGACGCCGCTTCTGCGGTGCTGCGTTCCCTTGGCATCCCTTACCTCACGGCACAAGGCGCGTTCTATCTGTGGGCGGACGTCTCCCACATCAGCGGGGGTGACGTCCGGGCGTGGACCCGCCGCTTCCTGGCCGATTCCGGCGTGGCTTTCGCCCCCGGCACGGCGTTCGGATCAATCGGCGAAGGCTGGATCCGCATTGCGCTCTGCGGAATCCAGACCGAGCTGGTGGAGGGCCTCAAGCGTCTTCCTGCCCGCGAGCCGGCAGCCCCGGCGGGTCTACAGGCCCTATCCGCCTGAAGAACTGGCGCCATACCCTGAGCACACGGCGTCCCAGGCATGCCCGCGATCCAGGCTTCGGCCTCTCTGGCTCGTCCCGGGCGCCGCGGATGTCCGGCCAAGGGAGTAGAACATGTGGTGGCAAGATCTGCTGTGGGGTTTCTGGAACGGGCTGACGGCATGGATCGTCCTGATCGCCCATGTTTTCGGGTTCTGGGCTGAATTCCCCTTCTACAATTCCGCCCGCGCGGGAAACTGGTACGACTTCGGTTTCCTCCTGGGCATGGGCTCCCCCGTGCTCGGCGGGCTGGGAACCCGAGGGCGCTCGAGGCGCCGCTAAGGCGGCCTGGATGTCGAACCGCCGGGACAGCCCCGGTGAGGTGTCGACGTCGACCTTCACGAGCTTGAACTCTCCGGCCCGCTCGTGCGCCAGTTTATCCAGCACCGGGCTGACCATTCGGCACGGCCCGCACCAGGCCGCCCAGAAGTCGACGAGAACCGGGACGGAAGACTGCTCCGCAATAGCCAGGAAGTCGGAGTCCCCCGCCGCCACGATCCAGGGCAAGTCCTTGCCGCAGCGCGGGTGCCCGGCAGCGGCCGCAGGAATCCGGTTGGTCTTGCCGCAGTGCGGGCACCTGGTCAGGTTCGATTCCACGGCACGCCCGCGCCTTCCCGCACACCCGCAGTCATGGTTCCGTAGGACTCCCCGCCCTTGAATGGCCATAGGGTCGAAGGTCCCCGACGCGCCCCGCCGCGACCAAAACCGGCCCTGGCACCAACACCCGCGGAAACAAAACAGCAGGGGCCGGACCCGTTTCCGGTTCCGACCCCTGCCGTGGAATCACTACTACTTGTTGCGGTCCTCATCGATCGCGTCGTTGTCGATGAGGTCCAGGTCCTCTTCGTCGAAGTCGTCTTCGTCGAGCTCCACGTCCTGGGGCGTGTCACTCTTGTAGGGATCCGCGTCCCCGGCGTGCTTGGCACCTTCGGCCAGCGCGGCAACCTCGGCGTCGCGCTTCTTCGCAGCGCGGAGCAGTTCCTCAAGGTT
The DNA here is from genome assembly GCA_046730875.1 of Actinomycetota bacterium. Taxonomy (GTDB): domain Bacteria; phylum Actinomycetota; class Actinomycetes; order Actinomycetales; family Micrococcaceae; genus Arthrobacter. The sequence continues at coordinate 5,593 of JBKPJW010000525.1, forward strand.
CGAGGCGTTGACCGGGATCTGGTCAGCCACGAACTCGAGGGTCGGGGTCAGCCGCACGGTGATGTTCCGGCCGACTTCCTGCCGCAGCACGCCCTTGGCCTTCTCGAGCCCCTTGGCGGCGTCGGCCTGGGCCACTTCGTCACCGAACACGGTGTAGTAAACGGTTGCGTGCTGCAGGTCGTTGGTCACCCGGGAGTCGGTCACAGTGACGCCCTCCAGCCGCGGGTCCTTAACCCGCCGGCCCAGGGCCTCCGCAACAACAACCTTAATCCGCTGCGCCAACTTGGCAGCCCGTGCGGGATCAGCCATTTCCACTCCTAAAAATTTGGATGTACGACGGCGCCTGTTGGGCGGGGTCGCTCGTTTCAGTTTTCTGCCACGCACTACGGCGAGTCAACGACGCACTCCCGTTGGATTCTTCCGGCGGCCCTTTGGAGCCGTGGAGGGGGCCCGGGAGTGGCATCGGGCCTGCCGGAGCTGGGTGGCCGACGGCGTAAGGCGTCGGCCACCCAGCGTAGGGGCGGGGCCCCTCTACGGCGGAAAAGTGGGGGCCGCCGGAAGAATCCAACGGCCCCCACCTGTACTGCTAAGACAACCTAGACGCGCGGCTTCTCGCGCATCTCGAAGGTCTCGATGGTGTCGCCTTCGGTGATGTCGTTGAACGAGCCAAGACCGATACCACACTCGAAGTCCGTGCGGACCTCGGTGGCGTCATCCTTGAAGCGCTTGAGCGTCTCAACGGTGAGGTTGTCGCCGATGATCTTGCCGTCGCGGCTGATGCGGGCCTTGGCGTTGCGCCGGATAACACCGGAGCGGACGATCGAGCCTGCAATGTTGCCGAACTTGGAGGAACGGAACACTTCGCGGACCTCGGCGGTGCCAAGCTGGACCTCTTCGTACTCCGGCTTGAGCATGCCCTTGAGGGCTGCCTCAATGTCATCGATTGCTGCGTAGATGACGGAGTAGAAGCGCATGTCCACGCCTTCGCGGTCTGCCAGTTCGGCAACACGCTCGGCGGGCTTGACGTTGAAGCCGATGATGACGGCGCTGTCGACCGTTGCCAGGTTGACGTCGTTCTGCGTGATCGCACCGACACCGCGGTGGATAACGCGGAGCTGGACACCCTCGCCGACGTCGATCTTGAGCAGCGCGTCCTCGAGGGCTTCCACGGCACCGGACACGTCACCCTTGAGGATGAGGTTAAGGGTGTCGATCTTGCCTTCGGCGACGGCCTGGTCGAAGTCTTCCAGGCTGATGCGCTTGCGGCGCTTGGCCAGGGCGGCGTTGCGGTCGGCGGCTTCACGCTTCTCGGCGATCTGGCGGGCGGTGCGCTCGTCAGCGGTCACGAAGAAGGTGTCACCGGCGCGCGGGACGTTGGACAGACCCAGCACCTGAACGGGGCGGGACGGGCCGGCCTCGGTCAGGGCGCTGCCGTCGTCGTCGAACATCGCACGGACGCGGCCGTGGGCCGTGCCTGCCACGATGGTGTCGCCGACATGCAGGGTACCGGACTGGACCAGGACGGTAGCCACGGAACCGCGGCCCTTGTCCAGGTTGGCTTCGATTGCGATACCGCGGGCGTCCTTGTTCGGGTTGGCGCGCATGTCCAGGGCAGCGTCTGCGGTAAGCAGGACGGCGCCGAGGAGCTCGTCGATGTTGAGGTTCTGGCGGGCAGAGACCTCTACGAACATGGTGTCGCCACCGTATTCTTCCGGAACCAGGCCGTACTCGGTCAGCTGGCCGCGGACCTTGTCCGGGTTGGCGCCTTCCTTGTCGATCTTGTTCACGGCCACGACGATCGGCACGTTGGCCGCCTGGGCGTGGTTGAGGGCTTCAACGGTCTGCGGCATTACGCCGTCGTCCGCTGCGACCACCAGGATGGCGATGTCGGTGACCTTCGCAC
>JBKPJW010000526.1:0-1924 GCA_046730875.1 Actinomycetota bacterium
CCCCTACTGGACCTTCGTCACGGCATCCGTCCCCATGTCGGCACCCGACCTGCACGCCCGCCTCACGCGCGCTGCCCAGCGGGTGATCGGCACCGCCGCCGGCCTCGGCGTCGCAGCCCTCGTCCTGGCCGCCCACCCCCGCAGCTATGCCGCGATCATCGTGATCGCCGTGCTCCAGGCGTGCACCGAGCTGACGACCGGGCGCAACTACAGCCTCGGCCTGGTCTTCTTCACCCCGATGGCCCTTCTGCTCGGCGATCTCATGCTGCCAGCCCCGATCGGCACCCTCCTGACTGAGCGCGCCCTCGAGACCGTCATTGGCCTCACCATCGCCCTAGCCGCCACTGTCATCACCCACGAAAGGCGCACTCCTACGGGCCGGACCCCACCGCGCGATCATCTGCTCGACCACGTGTAAAGGCGGCCACGTGGAGGCGAACCTGCCCTCAGCCGCGGGGCTCCTTGTCCCGTGGCGAGTTCAGTAGAGGCTCGATCATCGCGGTATGCGCTGCTTCTTCGGCGCCGTCGTGTCCTCCGTCAACATGGCATCGATCGCATATTTGAACGCTTCCGCAGGGGGCGACGACCTCACGGCGTCTTCTGCGCCGGCGGGAGAGGATCCGACAATGCCTGCCGGACGGTTTCCCTGGCGCTCTGATACCGCTTTACCAGCCCACGGATGAACAAACCCTCAATGCGGGCGTCTCAGCGGATCTTGGCAAACAGCTCCATGCGCACCCTCATCCGGACATCCCAATGCAACACTGCCGGGGTCGGCATCAGCTCTATTCCTCTCCGGCGCTCCTGAAAGTCCCCCGGTTGCGTCCGGGTCATACCTGAGCTGCCGGGCATACGCTGAGGTGATTGGGGCTTTACGAAAGGATGAACCAATGACCGGCAGCAGCGAAGACAGCTTCAACGGCTTTATAGTTCCAAACCCGTCAAAGTTCAGCGAGGACCTCCCGGGCGACATCGGCGACGAAGCGAACGAGATCCGCTTCAGCGAAGAGGAAGCCCTGATCGAGGAACAAGCCCACGGCATCTTTCCGGATACTTACAGCGTCCCCGGAATGCCCAATATCTCCGAGGCGATCGGGAACATCGACCTACCCCCGGAGGACCTCGGAGCAACACCAGACAGCGACGCCAGCGACGACCCCCTGCACGGCGGCGCCGAGCAGTAGCTCCTCCACCGCAGCCCATTTATAGGACCGGGCCAGGCTGGAATGGCTGCTCGCGCTGGGAGGGCGCTAGGTGGCGTCAATTCAGGTGGGCGTCAATGGGATGCCCAGAATCCACGGCGGTCGTCCATGCTGCGGCGCTCGTCTTGGGGGAAGAGCCCGGCCAGGATCCGATCGGATTCCGCCTGTGCCGCGACGTCGAAGGCTCCGCCTGTGATCAACAATTCGTTAGCTCCGGAGGTCGCGAGCAGGCTTTGGACTTGGGTCCGCACCTCGGAGGCCGTGCCGTAGAGCGATGTGGACAGGCTCCTTTCGACCGCCTCCTTTTCCCGGAGAGTCAGCCCGGCCCACTCGGTCGGACCCCCGGGCGCCAAGGCAGCGAATTCGCCGGTGGTCCTGGAACGGGCCAGCGCGACGGCTTCGGGCAGAAGCAGTTCCCTCGCCGCCTGGCGGGTGGCGGCCACTGCTACGTTGGCGGAAACCAGGATGAAGGGCCGCTCGAACCACCGCGATGGACGGAACTGTGAGCGATACCTTTCCAGCGCCGGGAGGGTGCCGTTCTGATCCGTCCGGAACACGGCTGGCCCGCCCAGCACCACAGCCAGGCCGGCACGGGCTGCAATATCGATTCCCGAACCGGTGGCCAGCACGAATACCGGTGTAGCCGAATCGTTCCGCGGCCGGGCAGTGATGGGCGCGGCTCCGGACAGGTAAGCAAGCAGTTGGGCCAGCTGGTCTTCAAA
>JBKPJW010000527.1:0-2428 GCA_046730875.1 Actinomycetota bacterium
GCCCCTCACCAGCTAGCCGACGGCGGAACGGTGCGGTGCCGTGCCCCGAGGCGACTGACGCCGACCGGATCAGTTCATACACGGTCAGCAGCCGCTGCCGTACATCACCGTCGTACCCGTCGATGTACTCGATGATCGAACTCGCTGTCATGGTGGTCTCCCGTTTCGCCGACGCCATGTGGGCGACGGGTCGCATCTTGAGCGATGGTGCACGCCCGATCATATCCAGCTGCACTCAAAGATTACCGCCCTCAAATATCACCGACCGGTCAATAGCCGCTGCCAATCGTCGACCACATAGACCGGGCAGCCTTCCGGCCCTGAGGTCCCACCTACTGAGCGACCGGGGCTCAGGCGACTGCCGGCACCAACCCGGCCGCCGCCGTCGTACCTTCAGAAACCGACAGCAGCACCTCCACCAGGTGCGGCGCGAAGTCGCCGTCGAGCTCCAGGACCACCCGGCAGCGGGCGCCGGGCTGCTCCGGGTAGTCCATGTACCGTCCGCGGAGGTCGCAGATGGTCTGGCCGCGTCCCGGCCCAAAAGTGGTGTCGACGTCGACCGTCACCACCGGGGCCACCGCCGCGCTGACGCCGCCCACCGCGAGGGCCGCGGCGAGGGGGTCGTGCATCGCCGAGCAGGCCCGGCCGAACTGGCTCTCGTAGAACCGGAAGTAGTAGCCCAGCATCTCCCCCAGCGCCCGCGGCACAGGACCCGACGAGGCGAGCAGTTCCTGCCGGTGGCTTTCCTCGAGCACGTTGGACATGGTGACGTCCAGCGGCACCAGGGTCAGGTCCCAGTCGGCGGCGAACACGTCCGCGGCGGCTTCGGGGTCGTTGGCGATGTTGGCCTCGGCCACGGCGGTGATGTTCCCGGCCGCGAACGCGGCGCCGCCCATGATGGTGATGTCCTGCACCAGCCGTGGCAGCTCCGGGTCCAGGCGCAGCGCCTCGGCGATGTTGGTGAGCGGCCCGATGGCCAGGATCCGCAGCTGCCCGGGGTGTTCGTGGGCGAGCCGGACCAGCATCTCCGCCGCAGTCTCGGGTGCCGGCTGAGCCGCCGCCGTCGATAGCGACACTTCGCCGATCCCGTTGGAACCGTGGACGTGCGGGGCGCCGCCGTGGAAGGACCCGGCCTGCGGGTCATGCGCCCCGACGGCGACGGGGACGTGCGCGTGCCCGGCGAGCTGGAGCAGGTCCAGGGTGTTCCGGGCACCGACGGCGGCACTGACGTTCCCGCTGACGGTACCGATCCCCCGGAGGTCCGCCTGCGGCGAGGCGAGCAGGTAGGCCAGGGCGAGAGCGTCGTCGATGCCGGTGTCGCAGTCGAGGTAGAACGGGTGGCTGGCAGGCGTGGTCATGGTTCTCATTTCAGTAGTGCTGGTACGGAGTGCGGAGTGTCAGAGTTTTTCGCCCTTGGGGGCGGCGACGAAGAGGCTGACGATGAAGGCGGCCGCGGTGATGGCGACCGAGATCCAGAGGGCGGTGGCGTAGCCGGCGGAAGTGGCCTGGGCGGCGAACGGTGCCACGAGCACCACGCCGAGGCTCGCGCCGATGCCGAAGGAGGCGCCGTTGATGCCGGGCAGGGCGGCGGGTGCTTCCTTGGGTGAGAGCAGGACGGAGAGTCCGTTGATGGCGGTGAGGAAGAGTCCGTTGTAGAAGATGCCGAGGGCCGCGATGGCGATCAGGACGGCGATCTGGTTGTCGGAGAACGTGGCCGCGGCGATGGCGCAGGCCAGGCTCAGCCCGGTGCCGGCCCGGAGGGTTTTGATCCAGCCGCGCCGGTCGGCCAGCCAGCCGGCCAGGGGTGCGGCGAAGACGCCGATCAGCGCGGCGGGGGTCAGGAACAGCAACGCCGACAGGGAGGCGCTGAGCCCGAAGCCGTGGTGGATGTCCTGGCTGAGGAGCACCACCGTGAAGTTGATGATGGCGAAGATGCCGGCGAGGGTCAGGACGGTGGTGGCGATGACGGGCCAGACCTGGCGGGAGCGCAGGTGGTGGACGGCGATAAGCGGGTGGTTCCGCTTCTTCTCGATCATCCAGAAGGCGGTGAAGGAGGCGATGGTGCCGGCGAGCAGGGCCAGGGTGCTGGGCGCGGTCCAGCCGGCGGCTGAGCCGCCGGAGACGAAGTAGGTGATGAAGACCAGGAAGACGGACAGGGATCCCGCGCCCCACCAGTCCATGGCGCCGCGCACTCCCTGGGGACGTCCGCTCGGGACGGTTTTGATGATGCAGGCGGCGGCGATGGCCGTCAGGACGAGGACGACGACGAAGATGGACCGGAAGCCGAGGGTTTCGGCCATGAGGCCTCCGACGTAGCCGTCCGCGCCGCCCACTCCCCCGTTGATGGCGGCGATGATGCCCACGGAGGTGCCGAAGACGCGGGCCTGCAGGTTTTCGCTCAGGACGATGTAGGCCAGCGCGAAGACCG
>JBKPJW010000528.1:0-2409 GCA_046730875.1 Actinomycetota bacterium
TCCTTCGAGCAAGTGGTTTCCCCGTCCCTGGACGCGGACCTGTCCGCCCTGGATCCGGAGATCGCCGCCAGGATCGACGCCGAGCTCACCCGCCAGCGCGACGGCCTGGAAATGATCGCATCGGAGAACCACACCGCCAAGGCTGTCATGCAGGCGCAGGGCTCGGTGCTGACGAACAAATACGCCGAGGGCTACCCGGGCAAGCGCTACTACGGCGGCTGCGAGCACGTTGATGTGATCGAGCAGCTCGCCATCGACCGGGTCAAGGAACTGTTCGGCGCCGAGTACGCCAACGTCCAGCCGCACTCCGGCGCACAAGCCAACGCCTCCGTGATGCACGCCCTGATCCGTCCGGGCGACACCATCATGGGCCTGAACCTGGCCCACGGCGGCCATCTGACGCACGGCATGAAGATCAACTTCTCCGGCCGGCTCTACAAGGTCATCCCGTACCAGGTGCGTGAGGATGACCACCGGATCGACATGGCCGAGGTGGAGCGCCTGGCCCAGGAGCACAAGCCGCAGCTGATCGTTGCCGGCTGGTCCGCGTACGCCCGGCAGCTCGACTTCGCCGAGTTCCGCCGGATCGCCGATTCCGTGGGCGCCTACCTCATGGTGGACATGGCCCACTTCGCCGGCCTCGTCGCCGCCGGGCTGCACCCGAACCCGGTCCCGCACGCCCACGTCACCACCTCCACCACGCACAAGACCCTGGCCGGTCCGCGCGGCGGCATCATCTTGAGCAACGACGCCGACGTCGCCAAAAAGATCAACTCCGCCGTGTTCCCCGGCCAGCAGGGCGGCCCGCTGGAGCACGTCATCGCCGGGAAGGCCGTGGCCTTCAAGATCGCCGCGTCCCCGGAATTCAAGGAGCGCCAGGAGCGCGTCCTGGCCGGGGCCAGAATCCTCGCGGACCGCCTGGTCCAGCCGGACGTCACGGCCAAGGGGATCAACGTGATCTCCGGCGGCACCGACGTTCACCTCGTGCTCGTTGACCTGCGCAACTGCGAGCTCAACGGCCAGGAAGCCGAGGACCGCCTCGCGGAAATCGACATCACCGTCAACCGCAACGCAGTCCCGTTCGACCCGCGCCCGCCGATGGTCACCTCCGGGCTGCGCATCGGCACCCCGGCGCTGGCCACACGCGGTTTCGGCGAAGCGGCCTTCGCGGAGGTTGCGGATATCATCGCCGAGGCCCTGACCGCCGACGCCGGCGCGGACCTTGCGGGTCTGCGCTCCCGGGTGGAGGCACTCGCCGCCGCCCACCCGCTCTACCCGTCAGTCGAACCCCTCAGCTAACGCCAGTGGCATGCCCCGGAAGGGGCGTCGCCTTGGCGAGGGGGCAGCGGCGACTGGGAGGGTTCCGGAAGCGTGCGTCTAAGGGAGCGTCACGTCCGCTCAGCGGGCGTCTTCGCGACCGAGCACGCGGAGGAATCCGCCCAGTCGCCACTCAACCCGACCACATGTCCCGTTAGGATTAATTATGGCTGTTGGAGTCTTCGACCTTTTTTCCATCGGAATAGGGCCATCGAGCTCGCACACGGTGGGACCGATGCGGGCCGCCGCCGTCTTCGCCGAAGAACTGAAGGCGTCCGGACACCTGGCGGAGGTGGCATCGCTGCGGGTCGACCTCTACGGCTCGCTCGCCGCGACAGGACACGGCCACGGCACCATGACCGCTATCCTGCTGGGCCTGGAGGGCTTCCACCCCGAGCTGATCCTGCCGGAGGAAGTGGAGGAGAGGCTCGCCACCATCGCCGAGACCGGCATTCTGCAGCTCGCCGGGGCCGTGCCCCTGCCCTACGGGGTGAAGGACATCATCCTGCGCCCGCTCACCATCCTGCCCCGGCACACCAACGGGATGACGTTCACGGTCTCCGACGCGGCCGGGGAGACCCTGCACAGCGCGACGTTCTTCTCCGTCGGCGGCGGCTTCATTGTCCGCGAGGGCGAGGAAGACGCGGCGCTGCAGGAACTCGCGGAGTCCAAGAAGGAACTGCCGCTGCCGTTCCGCACCGCCGCGGAACTGCTCGAACACTGCCGCTCCACCGGCCTCTCGATCGGCGAGGTCATGATGGTCAACGAGCGCGCCGCCCGCACCGAGGAGGAAATCCGGGAGGGCCTGCTGCACATCTACTCGGTGATGGAAGGCTGCGTGGAGGTCAGCCTCAAACGCGAGGGGCTGCTGCCGGGCGGGCTGAAGGTCCGCCGCCGCGCCCCCGACTGGCACGAGCGGCTGATGAAGGAAACCCGGGGACAGGACCCCGACTTCCGGGACCCGATGTACTGGCAGGAATGGGTGAACCTGATCGCGCTGGCCGTGAACGAGGAGAACGCCTCCGGCGGCCGCGTGGTCACCGCCCCCACGAACGGTGCCGCCGGCATCATCCCGGCCGTGCTCTACTACGC
>JBKPJW010000529.1:0-11442 GCA_046730875.1 Actinomycetota bacterium
GCCCCTGCTGCGAGCTAGTTGGGTTAAGCGGGCAGGTCAGGTGACCAGCTCGGTCATGATGGTCTGCAGCGCGTCGCAGACCATCGTGACCGACGTGCGTTTAAGGTTCTCCGGCCGGGCCAGGATGTCGATCCGGCGCCGGGTGCTGATGCCCGCCAGCGGCCGCAGCACGATCGCCGGGTTCAGCACGGGCCGCGCGGTATGCCGGGGCAGCAGGCCGATCACGCCGCCAGCCGCCACGAGCGCCGCCACGGTTGAATAGTCGTTGATGCGGTGCACAATGTTCAGCTCACGGCTGGAGACCGCGGCCAGGGCGGACAGCACGTCCGCGGGGGAGTAGCCGGCGCGGCTCGTCACCCATGATTCGCCCACGACGTCCTCTGCAGTCACCGCGCGCTGACCGGCCAGCCGGTGCCCGGCCGGCAACGCCACGTCCAGCGGCTCGTGCGCCAGCGGGATCACGGCGACGCGTTCCTCGGGCCACCGAGGGCTGTGGTCCATCCGGTGCGCCAGCACCAGGTCGTAGCGCGCCGTCAGGGCCGGGAAATCCTGCTGGGCGACGTCCTCGTCGGAGAGCAGGATTCGCGGTTGGCCCGGGCTGTCCAGGAGCCGGGCCAGCGGCGCGAAAAGCGCCTGCCCGGCGCTGTGGAAACCGCAGAGCGTCACCGAGGCCACGGGCGAGCCGTGGTAGGCGCCGATCGCCATCTTTGCGTCCGCCATCGCGCTCACGACGGCGGCCCCTGCGTCCGCCAGGACCTGGCCGGCCTCGGTCAGAACCAGGTTGCGGCCCTCCTTGCGCGTCAGCGGAACCTCCACGCTCTTCTGCAGCGCGGCCAACTGCTGGGAGACGGCCGAGGGCGTCACTAGCAGGGTTTCCGCGACGGCCTTCACACTGCCCAGCGCTCCGAGTTCGCGCAGCATCTCCAGTTGGTGGATTTCCATGCCAGCCATTCTATGCAACAGCATTTCCTAAATCGTCGATTGAGAAAAATTCGGTTGTGCTAATGCTTTGTGCCCGGTGTAATGGGTGAGTTGGCGCACCTTTTCTCGCGCAGCAGGCAACCGCACCGCAGAGTGAACAGCAGAGTTAGGAAGACCCATGAAGGCTCTTTACAAGGCCGGCGCCCACGCAGGGTTCGAGCTCGTGGACCGGCCCGAGCCGGAAACCGGCCCCGGCGACGTCAAGATTCGCGTCATGACCACCGGCATCTGCGGCACGGACCTGCATATCCAGGCCTGGGACGCGTGGGCGCAGGGCATCATCAATGCGCCCCTGATCGCCGGCCACGAGTTCTACGGCGAAGTGGTCGAAATTGGCGAGGACGTCCTGGACGTCAAAGTGGGGGACCGGGTTTCCGGCGAAGGCCACATCGTCTGCGGCATCTGCCGCAACTGCCGTGCCGGCCGCAGGCAGATGTGCATCCACACCGTCAGCGTCGGCGTCCAGCGCGACGGCGCCTTCGCCGAGTATGTGGTGATCCCCGAGACCAACGTCTGGGTCCACCAGGACCCCTCCGTCACGCCGGAACTCGGCGCCATCTTTGACCCGTTCGGCAACGCCGTCCACACCGCCCTGAGCTTCCCGCTGGTCGGTGAGGACGTCCTGATCACCGGTGCCGGACCCATCGGCCTGATGGCGATCGCCGTCGCCCGGCACGCCGGCGCCCGCAAGATCGCCATCACGGACGTCTCCGCACCCCGGCTGGAACTGGCCCGCAAGCTCGGCGTCGACCTCGCGATCGACGTCTCGAAGATGCGGGTCAAGGACGCCCAGCGCGAACTCGGCATGCGCGAAGGCTTCGATATCGGCATGGAAATGTCGGGACACCCCACGGCGCTGCCTGAGATGATCGAGAACATGAACCACGGCGGCCGGATCGCAATGCTGGGACTGCCCAGCCAGTCCATCGACATCGACTGGGGCAAGGTGGTCACGCACATGCTGACCATGAAGGGCATCTACGGCCGCGAAATGTTCGAGACCTGGTACGCGATGAGCGCCATGCTCTCCTCCAACCCGGTCCTGCACGCGAACATCTCGGCCGTGGTCACGGACCTGCTGCCGGCCACCGACTGGGACAAAGGTTTCGAGGTGGCCCGCGCCGGAGTTGGCGGCAAGGTTGTCCTCGACTGGACCGTCTTCTAGGCAGGCCCGTTTCCAACCCGGGCTTCCAGCCCTCCGAATTGCCCCGCATCCAACCCGCCGAGGAGCCACCCATGTATTCAGCCATCAAGGACCAGCTGCAGCACGAACTCGATGAGATCCGCAGCGCCGGACTGTTCAAGACCGAGCGGCACATCGACTCGCCGCAGGCCAACCGCATCAAGGCCGGGCAGATCGGCGAGTCCGGCGCGGACGTGCTGAACTTCTGCGCCAACAACTACCTCGGCCTGGCCGACCACCCGGACATCATCGCCGCCGCCAAGTCCGCCCTGGACACCCGAGGCTTCGGCATGGCCAGCGTGCGCTTCATCTGCGGCACCCAGGACCTGCACCTGGCCCTGGAAGACCGCGTCTCAAAGTTCCTCGGCACCGAGGACACCATCCTGTTCTCCAGCTGCTTCGACGCCAACGGCGGCGTCTTCGAGTCGCTCTTCGGCCCGGAAGATGCCGTCATCTCCGACGCCCTGAACCACGCCTCCATCATTGACGGCATCCGGCTCTGCAAGGCCCAGCGCTTCCGCTACGCCAACCAGGACATGGCGGACCTCGAAGCCAAACTGATCGAGGCCACCACGCAGGAAAACCCCGCCCGCCGCAAGATCGTGGTCACGGATGGCGTCTTCTCGATGGACGGTTTCCTGGCCCCGCTCGAAGCGATCTGCGACCTCGCCGAAAAGTACGACGCCCTGGTCATGGTGGACGATTCCCACGCCGTGGGCTTCATGGGCGCCACCGGTGCCGGCACGCCGGAACACGCCGGAGTCTCGGACCGCGTCGACATCTTCACCGGCACGTTCGGCAAGGCCCTCGGCGGCGCCTCCGGCGGCTACGTCTCCGGCCGCAGCGAAGTCATCGCCATGCTCCGCCAGAAGGCCCGCCCCTACCTGTTCTCCAACTCGCTGGCCCCGGCGATCGTCGCGGCAACACTGACGGCCCTGGACCTCGTGGAGAACTCCGGCGACCTGCGCGGCAAGCTCTTTGCGAACGCCGAACTCTTCCGGAGCCGCATGAGTGAGGAAGGTTTCGAACTGCTCCCGGGCGAACACGCGATTGTCCCGGTGATGTTCGGCGACGCCGTCATGGCGGCCAAGGTGGCCGACGAAATGCTGCACCACGGCGTCTTCGTCACCGCGTTCAGCTACCCGGTGGTGCCCAAGGGCGCTGCCCGGATCCGCGTCCAGCTCTCCGCCGCACACAGCCCCGAGGACGTCGAGGCGTGCGTCCAGGCCTTCATGCTCAGCCGCGCGGCGGTGGCCGCGGCCGGCGCGGTCTGATCCCTTGCGAGGAAGCGGCGGGGTGAAAACGGCTGCCGCACGTCAAATTATTTTTGCGGCCCGGGCCATAAAACGAGCGCGAAATTCTCATTTGACTTGAATTTGCCCGGGATTTTTTCGGGGGCAGACCGGCCCCCGGAGGCGGTGCCGGAGCCGCTGCCGGGATGGGGCAAAAGGCTATATGACGCGGACTCTTACGGCACTGACCTGGTGTTTCTTCTCACGACCAACATGCTTGCGGCCCCGGCGGCGGCGTCCCTAGCGTGGATCAGGACCCGCCCGAACGAGCCAAGGACTGACATGCCCTCACCAGCCGCCACGGATCCCCACCCCGCTCCTGCCACTGGCAGCCGGAGTTCCATCCGAAATGTCCTGACCTCCGGGCTTCGCTGGGATTTGCCTGCATCCCTTGTGGTGTTCCTCGTGGCGGTCCCGCTCTCGCTTGGCATCGCGGCGGCATCCGGAGCACCTGTCATGGCGGGGCTCATAGCCGCAGCCATCGGCGGCATCGTGGCCGGCACGCTCGGCGGCTCGCCTTTGCAGGTGAGCGGCCCGGCCGCAGGCCTGACCGTCATTGTGGCGGGCCTGATCGAACAGTTCGGCTGGCCGGCCACCTGCGCCATCACGGCGGCGGCAGGTCTGCTTCAGGCGCTCCTCGGCTTTGCCCGGGTTGGCCGCGTGGCCCTGGCCATCGCACCCGTCGTCGTCCACGCCATGCTCGCCGGCATCGGCATCATCATCGTCCTGCAGCAGTCACATGTGCTGCTCGGCGCCGAGGCCGGGGAATCGGCGTGGCAGAACGTCAAGGCCCTTCCGGCGAGCATCGCGGCGCTGGATGCTCAGGCCGCGATGCTGGGCGCCGCAGTGATCCTCCTGCTGCTCGGCTGGAAATACATGCCGGCGTCGCTGCGGCGCATCCCGGCGCCGCTGGTGGCGGTGGTGGCCGCCACCGCGCTTTCGCTCCCGCTGAAGTCCGACGTCGACCGGATCACCTTCGACGGATCCCTGCTGGACGCGCTGTCCTTGCCGCAGCTGCCGGCGGGACACTGGAGCGCCGTGGTCATCGGCATCGTGACCATTGCCCTGGTGGCCAGCGTCGAATCGCTGCTCTCCGCGGTGGCCGTCGACAGGATGCACCACGGCGAACGAACGGATTTCAACCGTGAACTCGTCGGCCAGGGAGCCGCGAACCTGACCTCCGGCATGCTGGGCGGCCTTCCCGTCACGGGAGTGATCGTCCGGAGCGCAACCAACCTGGAAGCGGGGGCACGGACGCGCAGGTCCGCCATTCTCCACGGCGTCTGGGTCCTGGTCTTTTCCCTTCTTCTCGCAGGGGTCATCGAGCTGGTTCCGGTGGCCGTGCTCGCGGGACTGCTGATCATCATCGGCGTACGCCTGGTAAAGGTAGCGGACTTCACCACTGCCCGGGTGACCGGAGACCTGGCCGTCTACGCCGTCACCCTGCTGACCGTGGTGTTCGTGAACCTCCTGGCCGGCGTTGTCATCGGTCTCGCCCTGGCCATCATGGCGGTCCTGTGGCGCGTGGTCCGGGCCGGGATCCATGCGGAGCCCCTCGGCGCGCGGGCCGAACAGCGCTGGCGGGTGGTCATTGACGGATCCTGCAGCTTCCTGGCACTTCCCCGCCTCAGCCACGTCCTGGCCTCCGTGCCGTCGGGCTCGCACGTGACCGTCGAACTGGAAGTGGACTTCCTGGACCACCCGGTCCATGACACTTTGGATGCCTGGCGCCTGCGGCATGTCAGCAACGGCGGCACCGTGGAGATTGAGGAAAGCGGCACAGCCACCCTTCGCGAGGCCCAGGACGGCCCGCCGGCGCGCGGCAGTTCACGCTCGGCCCTCCGCGGCGGCTTTGCCCCGTGGCGCAGTTGGCAGTTGCATGGACGGACCGGACACGCGAACCAGGCCGCCGGGATGGCCCCGATGTCTCCCGTGCTTGCCGGTGTGGACAATTACCATCGCCGCCACGCGCACCTGCTTCGGCCCCACGTGCAGGAACTGTCCGCGGGCCAGAACCCGGACACGCTCTTCCTCACCTGCGCTGATTCCCGGCTGGTGCCGAACCTGATCACCAGCAGCGGCCCCGGCGATCTCTTCACCGTCCGCAACGTGGGCAACGTGGTGGGCAATGACCGCCTCGACCCCTCGGTTGAGGCTGCCCTCGACTTCGCGCTCAAGGAGCTTTCCGTTAAGTCCGTGGTGATCTGCGGGCACTCAGGCTGCGGGGCGATGTCTGCCCTGATGGCCGAAGCGAAGACGGCACCGGAGCACGCACCGGAGCCGTCGGCCGCGCGAGCCGGGCGCGGACCTGTCGACGTCTGGCTCGACCACGCCCGGCCGAGCCTGGCCGCGTTCCGCGCAGGCCATCCCGTGCAGGCCGATGCCGTAAGCGCCGGCTACGGAGAGGTGGATCAGCTGGCGATGGTCAACGTCGCCGTCCAGCTGGAGCGGCTGCAGCAGCATCGCAGCCTGCAGCACGCACTGCAGTCCGGCGAGCTGCACCTGACGGGGCTGTTCTATGACATTGCCACCGCCCAGGTTCTGCAGGTGAGCACTGCCGGCATCAGCCACCTGGATCCTCTTCCGCGGAACTCCAGCAGCACAGTCGACGCCGGCCGGCTCACCACGGCCGTATAGCGCCCGGGCGGCTGCACCGGCATCGATCTGCAAGGATAGTGCCATGTCAGCAACTTACGATGTCGTGATTGTCGGCGGGGGCATCGCCGGCCTGTCCCTGGCTTCCACCCTGGCGGGGCAATGCAGCGTGGCCCTGGTCGAAGCCGAGCAGACCCTGGCCTACCACGCCTCGGGCCGCTCGGCCCGGCAGCTGATCCCCAGCTTTGGGCCGCCCGTGGTCCAGGAACTCACCGTGCGGACGCTGGAGCTCATCGCCGCCCGGGATGCCGACCGTCCGGAACCGGTGCTCACGCCGCGCAGCTTCATGCTGATCGGGGACGACGCCACCGTCCGGGCGGAGGCCAGCGGCCACATGCAGCCGATCACCCATGTCCGGGCGATGGAGCTGTGCCCGGCCCTCGTCCCGGACGCCTTCAGCGCAGCCGGCCTGGACACCGGATCCTTCGCCTGCAACGCCCCCATCCTCCTTGAGGACCACCGGCGGCGGGCTGAAGCCGGCGGCGTGGACATCATCACTGGCGCCACGGTCCATTCGGCCCAGCGACTTGGCACCGGCTGGGAACTCGGCGCCGGGCAGGAAGGCTTCCAGGCCGCCGTCGTGGTCAATGCGGCCGGCGCCTGGGCGGACGGACTCGCCGTCCTCAGCGGCGTCGAGAAGCTGGGCCTCCAGCCGTACCGCCGCACCGCGGCGATCGTCGACGTCGACCATCCCCTCCCGGCGGACTGCCCGATGGTGGCAGCAGCCGATGACAGCTTCTACTTCCGGCCCGACGACGGACACGTCCTGATCTCGCCCTCCGAGCACGTGCCGAGCGGCCCGGAAGACGCCCGGCCCTACCCCGGCGACATCGAGCGCCTCGTCGCCCGGCTCAACACCGTCACGACGCTCGGGATCCGTGGGGTCCGCAAGGCCTGGACGGGCCTGCGGACCGAGGCGGCCGACGGCGTCCCGGTGATGGGGTTCGACGCCGAGGCCCCCGGCTTCTTCTGGCTCGCCGGCCAGGGCGGGTACGGGTTCCAGACCTCATCCGCCATCGCCGAGCTGGCCGCCGGGCTGATCCTGGCCGGTCAGGGGTCCGCCGCCGCGGCTTCGGCCCAGAAGGCCAGTCCGGCATCCCGGACAATGGAAGCGCTGGCCGCGACCCGCTGGTCCATCCGGCGCTGAAGAATGGATCCATGAGCATCCTCGTCACCAATATCGCCGAACTGATGACCCAGGACGCGGAACACCGCGTCCTCCGCGACGCGGCGGTGGTGATCGAGGGTGAGCGGATTTCCTGGCTTGGTCCCGCGGCCCAGGCTCCGGCGGCCGACGAGGCCGTGGACGCCGGAGGCCGTGCGCTGCTGCCGGGCTGGGTCGACTCGCACACCCACCTGATCTTCGCGGGGGACCGCACGGCCGAGTTCGAGGCCCGGATGGCGGGAGAGAGCTACACCGCCGGCGGCATTGCCGTCACCACCGGCGCCACCCGGAGCACGAGCGACTTCGACCTCACCCGGCTGGCGATGGGTCGCGTCGCGGAGGCCGTGGCGCAGGGCACCACCTATCTGGAGACGAAAACGGGCTACGGCCTGGATATCGAGAACGAGGCCCGCAGCGCCCGCATCGCCTCCACGGTCGCGGATGAGGTGACCTATCTCGGGGCGCACCTCGTCCCGGCCGGAATGGACGCGGAGGCCTACACGGACCTGGTCTGCGGGCCGATGCTCGCCGCGGTGCGGCCCTATGTCCGCTGGGTCGATGTCTTTTGCGAACAGGGCGCCTTCAACGAGGACCAGTCCCGCCGGGTGCTGCAGGCCGGCCTGGACGCCGGGCTGGGGCTGCGCGTCCACGGCAACCAGCTCGGCGAGGGCCCCGGCGTCCGGCTGGCAGCGGAATTCGGCGCCGCGAGCGTGGACCACGTGAACTACCTCTCGGCCGCGGACATTGACGCCCTGGCCGCGAGCTGGTCCGGTTGGGACCCCGGTGCCGGCACCCGGCCTGCCGGCCCGCGCGGCACCGTCGCAACCTGCCTCCCGGCCTGTGACCTCTCCACCCGCCAGCCGCTGGCCCCGGGCCGGGACCTGCTCGACGCCGGCGTGCAGGTGGCGCTGGCCTCCAACTGCAACCCCGGCACGTCCTACACCAGCTCCATGGCGTTCTGCGTCACCACCGCCGTGCTGCAGATGCGGCTCAGCGTCCATGAGGCCGTGCGCGCCGCGACTTACGGCGGCGCGCTGGCCCTTGGGCGGGAGTCAGGGAACGACGTCGACGGCGAACGCGCGGTGGGCTCGATCGCCGTCGGACACCGCGCGGACCTGCACCTGCTCAACGCGCCGTCGGCCACGCACCTGGCCTACCGGCCCGGCATCCCGCTGACGCATGCGGTGTGGCGGGCCGGCGTACCGCAGCCCGTCCGTTCGCCGGCCGTCCGCTAGGCAGCCCGTCCGCTAGGAAGCCCGTCCGCTAGGCCGGCTAGAACATCATGGGCGGAGCGTCGAGGACGGTCTCGTCCACACGCCGCTTCTCCCACTGGGTGAAGGGCTTGTCGAGCTCGTACTTGTCCCGCGCCGTGCGCAGGAGAGTGCGGACCTCGGCGTTCTCCGGGTTGTTCAGGGACTCGAAATATTCCACTGACCAGTGGAACCAGCGCATGCAGAACAGCCGCATGGTCAGTCCGTGCGTCACGAACAGCGCGTTCGGGGCGTAGCTGGGCTTGGACCAGTGCCGGTGCAGGGTTTCCATGAAGGAGGAAATCCTGTCGTATACATCGGAACCGGACTCGCCCTCACGGAAGCGGTAAAAGAAGTGGCCGTAGGCGTTGCGGAGCTCCTTCTGGTCCTCGATGTCGCCGGCGATCTGGAAGTTGGCCCAGTCCTGTTCCCGGAGCCGGGGTTCCTCGATCACCCGTTCCACGAGCGGGCCGAGATTGAGCGCCTCGAGGGTCTGGTAGGCACGCAGGTAGGGGGAGACGTAGACGCACACCGGGCGGCCGCCCAGCTGGCGGCGGATTTCTTCCCCGGCCGCGGTTGCCTGCTCGAGCCCCAGCGGCGTCAACGGGATCCGGTAGTCCGGAACGCGGTTGTAGATCGAGGTATCGGCATTGGCGGCGGACTGGCCGTGCCGGATCATGATGATTTTCCGGGGCGCACTCATAACCCCCAAGCATAGGGCGCCCGACAGCCGCGGCTGACGGCACGGCCGGCGCTGACGGCCCGCCCTGGCAGCACATCCGGGCACCAGCAAACTATCGGCAACTACAGGCAAGATAGAAACATGTTGGTTCCCTCCCGCCGTCGGCTGCGGTTTGAAATGTTGATTGTCCTGGGGTTGTCGCTGGGGCAGTCCGCGATCTACTCCCTGGTGCAACTGCTGGACAAGATGACCACGGCGCCGCTGGCCCAGGGGACCTCCACGCTGAACCGTTCGCAGAGCCCGCGTGAATACTTCGACCTGACCTACCAGATGCTGGACATCGTCTTCGCCCTGGTCCCGGTGGCGCTCGTGATCTACTTCCTCACCGAACACTGGCCGGCCGGAGAGGGCGGAACCTCGGCGTTCCGCAGGATCGGCTTCGACTTCGCCCGGCCCGGCAAGGACCTCCTCCAGGGGCTGGGGCTCGCTGCGCTCATCGGCATTCCGTCCCTCGGGCTCTATGCCGCCGGCCGGGCGCTGGGGATCACGACGGCGATCATCCCCAGCGCGCTGGACCCGTACTGGTGGACGGTGCCGGTGCTGGTCCTGTCCGCGATCCGGCACGGAATTGTGGAGGAAGTGATCGTGGTGGCCTACCTGCTGGACCGGCTCGGGAAACTGGGCTGGAGCGTGCCCGCGGCAATCGTCGCCAGTGCCCTGCTCCGCGGCAGCTACCACCTGTACCAGGGGTTCGGACCGTTCATCGGCAACGCGATAATGGGCGTCGTCTTCGCGCTGGTCTACACGCGGACCAAACGGGTGATGCCGCTGGTGATTGCCCACGCCATCCTGGACACCGTGGCATTCGTGGGGTTCAGCCTGTTCGGCAAGGCCGTCGGCCTGGGCTGAACCATTACCTGGCTGGACCATTATTGGCTGACGGATCCCCAAGCAGAAGACATTAAAAGAATTCGGCCGCCATCTCCTGGGTGACATCGTTGGCACCTAGGGGATGGCGGCCGAAGCATGGGGCCGGTGGAGCGTTAGATGGTGACGGCTCCGGCGGCGGTCTCAAAGGTGACAGAGAGGATGCCCGGAGTGCCGTGCGGCGCGATCCAGTTCACCGCCACGTCTTCGAGGGGCTTTTCAACCGGCTCGCCCAGCCACTCCGTCACGCGCGCCGCCGAACCGGCAATAGTCAGCGAGGACATCTTGACCTCGCTCGCGTAGGCGTTGGAGGGGTGGAGCCCCGGGTCGCCCTCCCACTTGAGCATGTAGGGGACCTGCGGGTCGGCGATGAGGCCCAGGATGCCGATCTGCTTCCAGACCAGTTCGCGGCCGTCGGGGAACTTGCGGTTGCCGTTCACGGCCAGGCGGCCGAGCCGTTCCTCGAAGGGGGCAAGGTCGTCAACTTCGACGCACCAGCCCATCCAGCCGCCGCCCGCTTCGGAGCGGGCCCGGACGGCCTGGCCGAACGGGGCCTTGTCCGAGGCCGGATGGTTCAGGACCTCCACGACTTCCAGGTATTTGTGTCCCGCGAGCGGGATAATCATGTTGCGTGTCCCAAAGCGGGGGTGCACTCCACCCTTCACGGCTTCGACGCCGAGGGCAGACGCAATACGTTCAGTGGTGGCTGCCAAGCCATCGTGTTCACAGGCGTAAGAGACGTGATCCATGCGCATGCCCTCATCTTGGCACTTTGTGATTGACCTCTCAGCTTAGGCTCGCCTTACCGTTGTGGGACCTCTCACGGTGAATGGCGGCGCCCGGGCCAGGCCGCTGGGTGCCTGCCGTCTTCATCTTCGTCATAAACCTATTCAGCACTCCGCAGCCATTCCTACACTGAGGCCAGGTCATGAGTGCCAGCGCACAGCCCCGGCTTGCTGGCCGGCAACCCTCGTATCGCGGTGGGGTGCCCCGGGTGAGGACCTGGCCGTCCGGCGCCCGCCGGAAGGCAAGCGCGGCGCCTGTGCCGGTCTGGGCCCCAAAGTCCCGCCCGGTGCTGTGCCCACTTCTTTGAGGAGCATCAATGTCCACTGCCTGGTCCTTCGAAACCCGCCAGATCCACGCCGGCCAGGAGGCCGACTCCGCCACCGGCGCGCGGTCCCTGCCGATCTACCAGACGACGTCGTTCGTGTTCCCGAGCGCCGAAAGCGCCGCGAACCGCTTCGCGCTCGCTGAAATTGCGCCGATCTACACCCGGATCGGCAACCCCACCCAGGACGCGGTGGAGC
>JBKPJW010000530.1:0-1643 GCA_046730875.1 Actinomycetota bacterium
AAAGAGCTGCGCAACAGGCTCTTCAAGGCGGCAATCGCCGTCGTCCTCGGCACGGTGGTGGGTTTCCTTGTCTACCAGCCAATGCTGGCGGCGCTGATCAAGCCCATCCGCGACCTGAACGAGCACGAGGGCCGTCAGGCCACCCTGAACTTTGACGGCGTCGCGAGTTCGTTCGACCTCATGATCCAGGTTTCCGTCTTCCTGGGTCTGATCGTTGCCAGCCCCGTCTGGCTGTACCAGCTCTGGGCCTTCATTGTGCCCGGGCTGCACAAGAAGGAACGGCGCCTGGCCCTGTCCTTCGTCGCGGCGGCCGTACCGCTCTTCGTCGGAGGGGTCCTCCTGGCTTGGCTGGTGCTGCCAAACGCGGTACGCGTCCTGACCGATTTCACGCCGTCGGGCGGCTCCAACTTCATCAGCGCCCAGGTCTACCTATCCTTTGTCCTGCGGCTGCTGCTGGCCTTCGGGATTGCCTTCCTGCTGCCGGTGGTCCTGTTTGGCCTGAACCTGGCCGGCCTCATCAAAGGCCAGCAGCTCGTCAAGAGCTGGCGGATCACCGTGTTCCTGGTGTGCCTGTTTGCCGCGATGGCAGCACCCGGCGCCGACGCCATGAGCATGTTTTACCTGGCCGGACCCATGCTGGCGCTGTTCTTCGCCGCGATCGGGCTCTGCCTGCTCAACGACCGCCGGCGCGAGCGACGTGCCGTCAAACGCGAGGCCGAGACCGAAGCCACCGCGGACCAGGCC
Organism: Actinomycetota bacterium; assembly: GCA_046730875.1. Taxonomy (GTDB): domain Bacteria; phylum Actinomycetota; class Actinomycetes; order Actinomycetales; family Micrococcaceae; genus Arthrobacter. The sequence continues at coordinate 745 of JBKPJW010000530.1, forward strand.
ACCCCCAGCTCCGAGCTGGAGAATCTCTAGGCTTTCGCGCATTAGGCTGGAAGCATGTCGTCAAACCCCGGGCCGGAGTCACCGTCCGAACGTTACCGCGCCAGCGTCGAGCGGGCCGCCGAAGCCAAGACCTATCTGGGCGGCTTCATCCGTTCCCTCGAGTTCGAACTCGACGAATTCCAGCGCGAGGCCTGCCTGTCCCTGCAGGCCGGCCGCGGCGTGCTGGTGGCTGCCCCGACCGGCGCCGGGAAGACGATCGTGGGGGAGTTCGCCATCTATCTGGCCCTCCAGCGCGGGCTCAAGGCGTTCTACACCACGCCCATCAAGGCCCTGAGCAACCAGAAATACTCCGAGCTGGCCGCCAAGTACGGCGCCGCCCAGGTGGGCCTGCTCACCGGTGATACGAGCATCAACGGCGACGCCCCCGTGGTGGTCATGACCACAGAAGTGCTCCGCAACATGTTGTACGCGGATTCCGACACCCTGGATGACCTTGGCTTCGTGGTCATGGATGAGGTCCACTACCTCGCGGACCGCTTCCGCGGCGCGGTGTGGGAGGAAGTCATCATCCACCTGCCCAGCGAGGTCCAGGTGGCATCGCTGAGCGCGACAGTCTCCAACGCCGAAGAATTCGGTGCATGGCTGGACACCGTCCGCGGGCAGACCGACGTGATCGTCTCCGAACACCGCCCGGTGCCTCTCTGGCAGCACGTCATGGTGGGCCGGAAAATCGTGGACCTGTTCGCCGGGGACACCAGCTTTGACGAGATTGCTCCGGCCGCTGAGGCAGAAGGAATTGAGTCCGCCGCCCGTACGGTCGCGACCGCAACCTCGGGCGGTGTCACAGCAGAGCTGCCCGGCCGAGCCTTCGAGGTGAACCCGGAGCTGCTGTCCATGGC
>JBKPJW010000531.1:0-9218 GCA_046730875.1 Actinomycetota bacterium
GACGAGAGCTAAGCCGTGCCCGGCCCCGCCACCGGATCGATCGAGACGACCGCCAGGAAGCCGCGGCCCAGAACCTCCGGCGTCGCGGTGTCTGCGCCTACGACGGCGTCGTAGCGGTTCAGCTCGACGCGCTCCGGCTCCGCAGTGCCGGCGGGCGTCGGCTCAACTGGCGCGCCGCCTGAGGGTGTTACGTTCGCGGGACTGTCGGCACCCGCAGTGCCGGGGCTGACCGTCCCTTGGCCCTGCAGGAGGATGCCGAACTGGCCCTCGAACACCGGATGGGCGCGCTTCTTGGACAGCTCGATGATGGACGTGTAGCCCTTGAAGGAGCCGTTGCGGGTGATGACGTTCAGGTTCAGGATGTTGCCGGTGGGCAGTGCCCCCGCGGAGTCCGCCTCGCCGGAGAACCGGAAGGGACGGTACTTTTCCAGCGGGTGCTCGGCCCCGTCCACGCTCAGGAGCAGCAACTCGCCGTCAATGACGGTCAGCACGCGCTCCATCCCGGCGAAGGCAGAGAATGCGCCTGCCTTGGATACTTCGGCGATGCTGACGCGCCAGTCCCACGCGGTGTCCTGTCCGGACGTTCCGGGATGGCATGCCAGTTCGCGCGTCACCCCGCCGCCGTTGCGCCAGGGGTGGGGCTTGAGCTCGGCATAGCGGATGATCTCCATGGGCCCAGCCTATCGGCCTGCTGTCGACTGCCCCAGCCGCCAGACCCAGCCGCCTGCCCCAGCCTCCATACTCAGCCGCCTGCCCCGGCCGCCTGCCGGGCAGCCCGACTCGGCCTTTTGCTCCTGGCGCTGCCGACGCAAAGTCGGCGCCGGCGGTCCGCTCTTGCTAACGTCGGAGGAGGTAAGCGTGCAAAAGGAGCCCGAATGTTTGTCAAAGTGTGCGGTCTGAGCACCCCGGATTCGGTCCTTACCGCGGTCGGGGCCGGCGCGGACGCCGTCGGCTTTGTCCTGACCCGGAGCCCCCGGGAGGTCACGCCGAAACAGGTCATTGGCCTCCTGGACCACGTCCCCGAAGGATTGCCCGCGGTCGGGGTTTTCCGGCACGAACCGGCTGACGTAGCCGTCGCCGTCGCCCGTGAGGCGGGACTGGCCTGGGTCCAGCTTCACGGGGACCGCTCACCTGCGGATGTCCGGACAGTGCACGACGCCGGGATGAAGCTGATCAGGGCCGTCACCATGTCCGCGGCCCCGGACGCGTTTGATGACTGGGGCGAGGACCTGCTCCTGATCGACGCCGCCGTCCCCGGCTCCGGCGAAGCCTGGGACTACGGCTCCGTCCGGGCCAGGGCACTTGGCGGCCGCAAATGGCTGCTGGCGGGCGGCCTCGATCCCGCCAACGTTGCCCTGGCAGCGGCGGAGGCCGGTGCGTGGGGCGTGGATGTCTCCTCCGGCGTCGAATCGGCGCGCGGCATCAAGGACTTGGCCAAGATTGGGGACTTCGTGCGGGCAGCCAAGAATGGGACTGAGGCCGGGCCGCCCAGGGACTAGCGGAGGGTCCTAGGAGCGTTTGATGACGACGTCATCGATGTACTGGTCGGCCTTCTGCCGGTTGTGCTCGGCCCCGAGCTGAACCCTGCTCAAGCTGCTTCCGAGCATCTTGACGCTCGCGCTGCTGTAGCGCTGGACGCCGTCGAACCACACCTGGATAGTTGACGCGCTGCCGTTGGCGGTGACGCGCATGCTGACATGGTGCCAGTCACCCAGGGTGATGCTCCCGGCCATCAGCTTTGTATATACAAACGTTCCGCTGGGAGAGGTCACACGCAGCCACAACTGCCCGTTGCTGTTGTAGCGGTAGATGTCCGCAACGCGAGTAGAACCGGAGAAGAACCGGAAGTACGGGACGTCATTGCCGGAAACGCCGGCCACAGTGATCTTGAACCAGCCGTCCGCGTAGGACGTTCTGGTCCCCGACGAGAATGAGGGGGAGGAGAGGTTTGCCAGCGAACCGGAGTCCGTGGTCACGTGCAGTTTGGCTGAGCGGGTACCACTATGCCTAAACGACGTGGAAATAGTGGCCGTACCCGTTCCTGACACCTTGGGTACGAGGCCACAGAAGCCGCTTGCCTCAAAACCCGTGGCGAGGACAACGGAGCCGGGAAAGCTGTTTGTCGGTGCGGGGCTGCAGGTTGCGGCGGTAGCCGGGGAGGCGGAACCGAAGACAAGGGAGCCGGCTACGAGCAGTCCGAGCGTCCCAACCATGCTGAGTGTTCTCAATTTTTTCATTGAAGATACTTTCCGTGCTTGATTCGACTTGTTGATGTGCGCCTGTGCCGGGGCACCGAGCGGGTTGTATCGCTCATGTCAGCTGCGCCAAGTGCGCCAACTGCATGAGTGCAGCTATGCCCACTGTGGCCAGCAGGGCTGCAGTGATAACCACTACGGCCCGCGGCAGTGCCTTGTCCGGATTCAACACACGCAGCACATCGCAGCTCACGAGTGCCGACACTGTGGCCAGTCCTGTCAGGAAGATGATCATTTTGCACGCACCAGGGCGCGCTGTGGCCTCTTGAGCTCGAGGCCCAGGAAAGCGAGGGTCATGATCGACAGGATGCATACGCCCGCCGGTGGTGACCAGAGTCGTGCATAGATCATCGCCGTCGCCACGAGGGTGGACATCGCGAGGCTGAAGGCAATTGCGATGGCGATGCTGAGGGGGAGCGCGCCAGTGGCGCGGGCCGAGCGCGGAGGGTCGAAGCGGAGGAGCAGGACCAGGGCTGTGCCGGGTCCGGCCAGCATCAGCAGGCCTATCACCGCCAGGCGCAGGCCCTCGGGGCCGACAAACGAGAGCGGTATGGCGCCCAGGGCGACGGCTGCCGTCGCATAGCCCACGTAGCTGCGTTCAGTTGCCATTGCTAACTCCTTCGATATGAAAAATCACGCCGCCGGCGTTTTCATATACCTTCGTCCAGCCCGGACTGGTGGCGCAGGTGGCGGTGAAGCGTTGGATGTCGCCGGTGGGAGTCGCGCCTCGGAGGTCGGCTGCCTCCTGCTGGCTTTCGGTGATGATGAGGTACGCGCCCGCCTTTTGGGCGATCTGGGTGGCCGCGTCGCAGCTGAGCGGCGGGGCGTTGGGAATGGGCTCGGCGGGCACGAGCGCCCGGTAGTCGTAGTCCCCATAGTGCTGGAATCTCCACGGCGTGTTTCGAACTGCTTCAATGAGGATGGCGCCGTGGGGCGCGGTCGCATAGAGGTGATTCACGACGGCGAGTTCGTCGTCGTTGAAGGTCTCCATGCCGTCATTTCCGTAGCGGGAGACAACCGTGCCCGTAGCCAGGATCGAGCCCATCAGCAGCAGCCCCAGGGCCCGGCGCAGGCTCAGGCCGGCGGCACTGTCTGAGGTCAGCGGCAGTACCACCAGGCACACGGCAAACGGCAGGCTGAACAGATACACGCGCAGGAGCAATTCATCGCCGTAGGGCTGGAGCGGAATCAGTAGCAGCGGGGCAAATGCTCCGGCCGCCGCCGCCAGCCACGGCGTCTTTCGCCGGTAGCCCGTTACCGCGCCGATCAGGGCGAGAATCCAGACCAGCGCGACCTCTGCCATGCGCGTGTAGACGACGAACATATGGGCCTCGCTGCCGGAGACCCTGGTGTTCAGCGCACCGAGGCTGTTCGCGCCGATGTCACCGAGCGAGCCGAAAAGCTCGGCAAAGTGCCCTTCCAGGAATGTTGAAGCCGCAAAGAGCAGCCAGCCTACAGGCAGGACCACGGCCATGACCGGGAGGAAGCGCAGCCGCAGATGACCGGTCAGCAGCATTGCGACCAGGATGGGGATCACGGCAAACGGGCTGAGCTGGTGTGAAGCCGTCATGGCAATCAGGAAAAGCGCACAGACCACGACGAGCACGGCAGCGTCCGCCCGGGCTGGCTGCAAAGCGCCGTGCCGGGGAACCGCGCCGTCCAGCTTGCTGACATTCCGGGCCAGCCATCGGGAGAGCCGCGTGCGCTCCGTGGGCCACGCCCATCCGCCAAAGACGCTGAGCAGGCAGGCGACCAGGGTGACCAGGAGGACGAAGGAGTAGGCCTGGGGGGACAGATAGTCCTGTCCAATCCAGCTGGCCAGGTAGAAGATCCAGACAGCAGCCCAGGCCTGGCGCGGATTGGCCGTCAAGCGCCGGGCCAGGGCCAGCAGTGGTGCGAGCAGCAGGATATTGATGCCCACCGGTGCCCAGGTCGCGATGCCCATAAGGTCCGTGGCCCCTGTCGCCCCGGAGAGCATGCCCAGCAGATTGAAGAATCCGGGCCAGTTGAAGTACGCGTCCAGGGTCGGGTTCAGCTGGCCCGATTGAACAATGGTGTCGGTGATGCCCAGATGACGGAAGCTGGCCTCAAGCCGGGGCAGGCCGTGAATGATGGTGTCAGCGCCATGCAGGAGCACCACGGTGACCAGCAGCTGCCAGGTCAGAAGAGCCGGAATGATACGCCGGAGACTCAGCGAGCCGACAAATCCGGCCAGGCTCACCGCGAGCGCAACAAAATAGGTTGGCGGGAGGACCTCGACGAGTCCGGCTCCACCGATACGTACAGGATCGACCTGCGTCATGCTCCAGACGCCGAGGACGAGGGCCGCAGCTGCCGCCGCGATCAGGGCGTTGACGTGCCAGGGCGGGGTCAATCCCAGATTGCGGTGGGTGGGCGGCTTGGCGTGACCGACCCGCGCCTGCGCCTCGTGCCGGTGGGCGGTGTCCACGGGGAGGATTTCTGTCGTTTCGCGTGTCATCATTTCTCGATTCAGGTCGGCTGTTGGCGCGCCGCTGAAGAAATCTCGCCTGCGGTGGTGGCGGGCTTCCTCCGGGTCAAGGTGAAAAGACGCCGGGCAGCGATCAGCGCGGCTGTCGCCTGGGCAGCGGCCCAGAGCACGGAGACGCCGGTCAGGCCATACTGCTGGGCCACGGCCGCGGCGGGTGCCACGACCAGAATGGCGGCAAGTGTGGCGACTCCCGTGGATTCAAGAAGCCGCCCTTGGGCCCGGCACAGCCCGTAGTAGACCTGCGTCACGCAACTCAGGAGCAGTGCCGGAACGAGTATGGGAAGAAGGACCCACGCGGACGCGTACTGCGATCCGAGGAAGCCCAGGAGCAGCGGCCCGGCAAGTATCAGTAGCAGCCCGGCCACGAGCGTCAGCAGGAAGCTGGCCCGTAGCGCCGAGGCTACGAGGCCCGGGCGCTCCCGCGTTCCCGCGAGCGCCGTTTGCAGGGTAAATCCGGCTGACTGCGGCACAAAAAACACCGCCGAGGCCATCATCCACACCATGTACCAGGCCGCTGTCGGAGTGGTGCCCAGGGTGGCGGCAACGATCAGCGGAAGCAGGTAGCCCGGCGCACGGTCGGCGAGCATGAGGGCGTGGTTGGGCAGTCCCGGTTTCAGGAGTTTCAGGGCCGGGCGGGGCCGGAACCCATGCCGCCAGTCCGGGGAAACCTTGGCCCGGACAAGCTGGCCCAGGCCGACCAGGACGCTGGCCAGCGCACCGGCGGCAACAGCGCCGACAATGACGGCCAGGTCACGGAGTCCGACGGCGAGCGCGGCGGCCAGGAAGGCGAGCTGCACGAGGCTTTGCACGAGGCTTCGGACCAGCGCACGGTCGGCACGTTCCTGGGCCACGCCCACGTGGTCAAGCTGGTAGGCGCCGGCCGCTAGGAGCGCCGTGGCAAGGAAAAGGACGGTGACCAAGGGATCAATCCAGGCCCCGCCCACGCCTGTGCCGAGCCAGGACGTGATGCCCACCAGCAATCCCGCGCCGAGCAGGGAAAACGTACAGACTGTAAGCAGACTTGTGGCGATGAGGCGCCGCCCGCCGTCGGGCTCCGCGGGAAGTAGCGTCAGCGTGGCGGGCCCGACGCCGAACATCCCGAGCTGCACGGTCAGGAGGGCAGCGGACACCACCGCCGAGCCGAGGCCTATTTGCGCCGGCGGCAGCACGAGGGCCGCGAGCGCCCAGAACAGGAAACCCGTCACCATGGGCGCGATCCTCGCGGCGGCCAACCACGCCGCGTTCTTTCCGACCGTGGCGCCCTTGTGGGTTGGCCGCAGAAGCTCGGCGGCCATGGCGCGGTAGTTGTAAAGGAGGAAACCCATCCAGTAGGGCAGGAAGCGCGGCGCGCGGACCAGGGACATGCCCACGCCCCGCACAGTGGCCAGCAGGGGCAGAACCGCCATCCACCCGGCGCGTCGGGGATACTTGCGGACAGTCCTCGCCGCCCCGGCCCCGTCCTGGAGCCACTGGTCGCGTGCGTATTCAAACGTGTCGTCGAACCGGTGCCTGACCACCACGGAATCGGAGACGCCGAGCCGGTAGCCCGCTTCCTCCAGGCGGATCCTAAGCTCCACATCTTCCCCGGAGCGGAAGTCGTCGTCGAACCCGAAGTCGAGCAGCACGTCGCGGCGCATCAGCGTGGCGCTGACGCCAAACCAGCTGCGCACCCGGCTGTGGTTGTGGTGCCAGGCGAGCGCCTCCCCCCAGTACCCGGTGCCGTCGGCTTCGCTGGCCAGTCCGAATTGCAGGCCGTCGTAGCCGCCGGACTCGAATTCCGCCAGCAGCCTGGGCAGGCTGTCCGGCGGAAGGACGACGTCGGCGTCGATCAGGGCGACCACCTGACCGGTGGCAGTTCGGACGCCGAGCGTCCGCGCGGCCGGCAGGCCGCGACCCTCGTCGGAGATGACGGTCGCCCCGCACTCACGGGCGATTGCGGCTGTGTCATCCGTCGAGCAGCCATCGATCACGATCATTTCGTGCGGGTGCTGGCTCCGGATCGACTCAAGGCACTCGCCCAGCCAGCTTGCCGCGTTGCGCGCCGGAACGACAACCGACACCTTCAGATCGCTCACGGGGCGTCGCCTCACTCATCTAGTTTTAAGCGGACCAGGTTCGCGATGAAGTCCGAGGCCTGGTCTGCAGACCAGGCGGCGGGCAGCCGAAGCAGCCAGCAGGGAACGTCCTCCAGTGCCCGGCGCACCACGGCTGCCTTCTGGCCGAAATGCTCCTCCAGGGAGACAAGACTGCTCGCCCCCAAGGCCTCAATGAGCCGCCGAGACACCATGGGCAGTTCCGAATGGAAATTGCCGACGATCCGGGACGTCATCCACTCCGCGCTTCGTGCCTCCAGACGCGCATCCGCGCCGTCAAAGCGCTCAAGGAAGATGGCCAGCTGGGCAGGCGCCGCGGACGAAATCCGCTGCGCCCCGAATATGTGCTCGGGCTGCACCATGCGGTGCTCGGGGGACCAGCGCCGGGTGAAGGCGGCCGTTTTCGGGTAGCGGACGATGACCGGATGGACCGCCGTCGCCAGATGGGCCACCGGCGTCGTCAACCATCCGGGGGCCAGCGGCTTGCGCGTTCCGCGGAACATGTCCGGGTAGATGGCGCGGTGGTGGGGTTTGATGAACATCGGCTTGGCGTAGCCCATGAGCATCCCGCCCGCGCCCATGAAGGCCCAGTCGTCGGCCATGAACCGCACGTCCCGCATGGCCACCATCTTCGCCACCGTGCTGGTTTTGCCGACCCCGCCCCAGGCCGGGAGGAGAACACCTGAGCCGCGGAAGTCCAGCACCGCGGCATGGATCATCGCCGTTTCCTCGCGGACACACAGGCGGTCCAGCAACGGAATCACCGAGGTCAGGAGCTCACCGGCGCCTTCGATCCGGTATCCGTCCTTCGTCTCGATAATCTGAACGCGGTCCGCCGGGATGTAGAGGGATTCACCGGTGAACCGGAAGGCATCCTCCGCATGCGACTGGTTCGAAATCGGCGTTATCTTTCCGCCGATGGTGATCCGCCGCGGCGCGCCGGTGTTCCCCTTTCCCAGGAACGGGGCGAGCATGTCCCGCAGTTGCGGTTCCCCTGGCGTGCCCGCCTCCACGTCGATGCCCACGATCCCGTGGACGTTGAAGGTGGCTCCGACAGAGGCGCCGATCGGCTGTTTCACGTCGCGTTCAGACTGGCTCATAATCCAAGCTTTCTGGGGTCGGGTTCCTGCGGTCGGGGGGTTCCGGGCACAGGGGCTGCATCGGGCGGTGTACGGGGCCGTGCACGTCGGTTGCGCCGTTCACTGGACTTCCCTCCATGGCTCTTCGGCCGATATCGGGACAGGTTTCAGCGGTGCGGGCGCAACCGGCAGCCGGCGGCCGCGGACGTAGCCGGTCGCGGTGGCCGCCAGCACGGCGACAATAGTGGCAGCCCGTCCGAAGCCGGCCGGATCCCCGCCGCCGAGCCCGCCGCGGATGCCGGCAAACACTGCGCGGGGGAGGACCTGCCTGACATAGCGCCGTTCAGGGCCCAGTGCCCGCTTGTGGCCGACCACCCTGCTGACCTGCGCCTTGGAAATCCCCTCGCCCCAGGAGCGGGCCAGCATGTAGCGCAGGGTCCCTCGCTCGGCCGCAACGTGGTGGTGGACCAGGGCTGCAGGTTCATAAACCACCCGGGAACCGGGAGCGCCGATCACTGCGCGGATGCAGAGTTCGGTCTCTTCACAGCCGAGCGGGACGGCGTCCTGACGGCCCAAGGCTGTGTTGAAACCACCGACCCGGTCCAGGACATCGGCCCGGAAAGACATATTCGCGCCAATGACATTGCGGACTTCGGCGGCGACTTTAGGCATCCCGCGGTACGTGCAGCCGATAATCCAGTCGAGCTCCTTGGCGAAATGGCCCGGCCGGCCGGCTGCCCAGAGCGGCTCCACCCTGCCGCCCACGGCCAGGACGTCGGGATCGTCATACAGGGCCGCGAGCCGCTCGAGCCAATCCGGCTCCGCTTCGGCGTCGTCGTCCAGGAAGGCCACGATCTCCGCCTTGGCGATGCCGGTGCCGGTGTTGCGGGCGCCGGAGAGGCCCTTGGGTCCGGCGTTTTCGACAATCACCGCGTCCGGGACGGTGAAGATCAGCCGCTTGTACAACTCCACGTTGTAGTCCACGACGACGATTGTCTGCTTGGGCGGGACGGTCTGGGTGCGGACCGAATCCAACGCGGCCATCAGCATCTCCCACCGGTCCTCGGTGTAGGAGCAAATGACCACCGACACTGCCGGGACGCTAGGGTGCTCGGGCATCCTACTCACCCGCCCGTAGGCCCAGGACACTGCTGGGATCGGTGGGGATGTGCGGGAATACCGAGCTGGGGTACTTGTACTTGACTCGACGGAGGGCCTCGGGGCGGGCTCCGGCGGTCGGCGCCTCCCAGCTCACGCGCTCGCGGGCAAGTGTGCGCAGGAC
>JBKPJW010000532.1:0-14985 GCA_046730875.1 Actinomycetota bacterium
GACTGGCCCAGGCTGCGGGCCATGCCCGGCAGCTTCGGTGCAGCGAAAAGCACCAATGCCAGAACGATGATGATGATGAGATGCCAGCCTTCAAGCCTCATGACAGGAGGTCCTTTCGTTTGAATACATCCTATGTCTAACCCAATTCGATGTCGCGCAGCGCCTGCGGTTGGCCGCGGTCCTTCCGGCGCTGGATGCGGCGCAGCCGGCGCGCGTTTTGCCGGGAGATCTTGGACGCGTGGTAATGATGCCGCATCAGGGAAGGCGAGGCAAAAACGGCGTCCCCCGGCAGGGACCGGGGGGCTTCGCCAGTGGCGCCGGCGCCGGCGTCGTCAGTTTCCGATCCGGCGGTGCCGGACCGTGACGACGCGAGGGAAAGCCGGTCGGCGGCGTCAGTCAATTCGTTGAGCGCAGTCATGAACTGCCGGTACAACCGCACGCCGAGCACGCCGAAGAACAACAGCGACAGCGCGACGAGCGCTATCCAGATGAGTATCCAGGACCACCAAGGCATGCTGATCAGTCTATCGGGCCATCCGGCAAGTCCTCGTATTGCGTCAGGGCTGCGGCGATCCACTCCCGGGAGGCGTCCGCGAGGGCACTGGGCTGCAGGATCCGCACCATCCCGCCGTGCTGGGCGACGAACATGGGCAGCCAGTCCGTGCTGCCGAACCGGATTTCGGCGAGCATGCCCCCGCCGGGCAGGGCAGCCGTCCGTTCGGCGTAGTAGTCGTCAGCGAGACCGGTGCCGCGGGGCGCCAGTTCCACCACCACCAGGGTGTCGTCGTCGTTCGGGGTGAACAGCTTGACCGGGACGCCCTCGGCCGGTGACGCCGAGCCGGCGGACGGGCGTCCGTTGGGTTCGAGGGCCTCGATCCGGTCCAGCCGGAAGTTGCGCAGGCCGCGGGCGGAGTGGCAGTACGCCTCGAGGTACCAGGTGTTGTCCAGCGAATAGAGCCGCAGGGGGTCCACGTCGCGTTCGGACACGGTGTCCCGCTGCGGCGAGAAGTACCTCAAGTGCAGCTGTGATCCGGACCCGATGGCCGCACGGGCGGTTTCGAGGGTGGCCGAGTTGCCTGGGGCCACCTCGGGGCCCGAAAGCGCGGCCGCCTTCAGCCCCTCCTCCCCCGCCGCGGCCATGAGCTTGAGTGTCACCGATTCCAGCGCCCCGCCCTCGGCGAGCTCTGGCAGGCCGTTGAGGGTCTCAAGGCCCGTCAGGAGGGCGCAGGCCTCGTCCACGGTGAACCGGACGGGGCGGGTCATGTCGAGGGCCTGGGTGATAAAGACGTGGTCATCGTCCCACTGGATGTCCAGCAGATCATCGGGGTAGCCTTCCGGCAGGCCCGAGCAGATGAGGATCCGCAGGTCGTCCTCGAGCGCTTTACGGCTGATTCCAAACCTGGCGGCGACCTCGCTGATGTGCAGGCCCTGGTTATGGACGAGGAACGGGACGAGTTGCAGCATCCGCTTGAGCTGGTCCTCGGAGGTGCGTTTGCGGGCCTTGCCGGTATGCCCGGTAGCCGGGAAGGCCACCACCGGAACGGGCCTGGCGACGAAGGCGGCGGCGGCGGTGAGGCGACGGCGGACGGCGTCGGCGAGTTCGGGAGGTGAAACCACGGTGACGCGGGGACCGTAGGAAGCCAGCTCCTCGCCCAGGGTCTCGGCATCTCGGAAGGGAACGGAGAGGCGGTCAGCCCCGGCCCGGGGCTGCAATATCCCGGGTTCCGGCGCCGGGTCGGGCACCGGCAGGGCTCGTTTGCGGAGCCCTAGAAGCCGTCCCTGCTCGACGTCGACGACGGCGGTCCGGACCGGCAGCTCGGCCAAACCGGCCAGTTCGGCCCGGACATTGAACCCGGCCGGAGGCGTGAAGCTTTCCTTTTCCAGCACTGTCACCGCGGAGGTCAGGCGGGATAGCCGGAAAAACCGTTTGTCGCCGCGGGACCGGTCGTGGCCCACGAGGTACCACTGGCCGAAGCGGCTGCCGAGGCCCCAAGGCTCCACTAGGCGAACCTGCTCCTTGCCGGTGCTGCCGGCAAGGTAGCTGAACTTCACGGGGTGCTGGGCGTGCACCGCGGCGACCAGGTCCTCGAAGGCCTGGCCGGCAGGGCGGATCCGCGGCTGGACCCCGATGGGGAGCTCGGCGTCGACGAGGCCGCCGGCCGCCTGCAGCTTGCGGACCGCGTCCACGGCGGCGGAACCCAGGGCGGCATGCTCCCAGAGCTGCGCCGCGAGGATGAGGACTGTGCACTCTCCGGGGGTGAGGCTGACATCGGGCAGCCGGTTCGATTCCTTGCCGATCCGGTAGCGGGTGGTGGCCGGATCGTCAGAGCCCCAGCCCGTGTCCGTCACGGTCTCAACATCGAAGCCAAACTGGCGCAACTCGCCTTTGTCGCGTTCGAACATGCGGCCGAAGGCAACGTCACTGCTGGTGGTGTCGTGGTAAACCTTGTCCCGCAGCTCGCTGCGGCGCAGGCCGTACTTGGTGTTGAGCAGGGCGATAAGCAGGTTCAGGAGGCGTTCTGTACGTGAGGCGGACACCTCGCAAGGGTACTAAAGACGCTGCCGGAAAAAGACGAAAGCGCGGCAACAGCCGGAAGAACTTTTCCGATTGTTACCGCGCCTCCGCAATACAGTGGCCCGAGGTGGGTGGGCCCACGCCCGCAGGGTTCCCTGTCCGAGCTTGCGAGGATAGGGAGCGGGTGGGGACTAGCGGACGGCGACGAGGTCCACGACGAAGATCAGGGCCTCGTTGGGGCCGATGGCCCCGCCGGCGCCACGGGATCCGTAGGCCAGCTCGGAGGGGATTTCCAGGCGGCGGCGGCCGCCGACCTTCATGCCCAGGAGGCCCTGGTCCCAGCCCTGGATGACCTGTCCGACGCCGACCTTGAAGTCCAGCGGTGCACCGCGGCCCCAGGAGGCGTCGAATTCTTCACCGGTGGACCAGGCGACGCCCACGTAGTGGGCGGAAACCGTGGTGCCGGGCTTCGCTTCGGCGCCGTCGCCTTCGATCAGGTCCGTGATGACCAGTTCGGTGGGGACGTCTCCTGCCGGGAAGTCGATTTCCGGCTTGTCGCGGTCGAGTTTGCGCTGTCCAAATGACATGGTTGCTCCTTTAGGGGTGACGTGTGGTGGATGTGCTGGATTACTTGACGCCGAGGATGTCGACGACGAAGACGAGGTCGCCCTTCGCGTCGCCTTGGCCCTCATCACCGTAGGCGAGGTCCTTCGGCACGACCAAAAGGACGCGGGAGCCGACCGTCTTGCCGGTCAGGCCCTGGGTCCAGCCCTTGATGACTCCGGTGAGCGGGAAGGTGGCCTTCTGGCCGCTGTCAAAGCTGGAATCGAAGACCTTCCCGGTGGCGAGGGCAACGCCCACGTAGTTGACCGTGATGGTGTCGGAGTCCTTGAGCGCCTGGCCCTTGCCGGTGATGAGGTCCTGGGCGATCAGTGCGGTGGGTGCCGCGACGCCTGCGACCGAGATCTCGGGCACGCCCTTGTCGTTTTCCTTCACGGTGGGCAGCCCGGCCGGAGGGCTGACGGCGTCGCCCTCAGGCTTTTCCAGGACCGGCGCAGCATCCTTGGCGGAGAGGACCTTGACGATCAGGAGCTGCGTGGGCTTGGCTTCGGTGCCCTCGGCAGCGGCCTCGCCGGGGACGGCCAGGGCAAGGTGCGAACCTACCTTGGCGCCCACGAAAGCGTTGTAGATGACGGGGCTGCTGGTCTTGAGTTCCTCGTTCAGCTCCAGCGGCTCGGGATCGTTGGGGAACGTGTCTTCGAGGGTGGAGCCGTCCGTGCCGCTGAACGCCACGATCGAAATGTCGGCGATCTGGTTGGCCTTGACCCGCTCGCCGCCGCCTTCGGTGACCACCTTGACGGTGGGTGCCGCGACCTCGAGGGGCTTGGTGAACTCGACAGCGGGGGCCTTCTTGTCACCGTTCTCCGTCAGCTTGACCGAGTCCAGCTTTGCTGTCTCGCCCGCGGACTGGCTGGTGGGCTCCGGAGCCGGAGGCGCTTCGCTGCCGCCGCAGGCGGTCAGCAGCAGCAGTCCGGGAAGAAGAATTGCTAGTAGTCGGCGCACTTGGAAACTTTCGTCGAGGCAGGGTGGACTCTGTGCCGTTCGGTTTCCCGTGGCAAAGAAAGGTGGGGCCGCAGGGCGGCCCCACCTTCAGAATAACGTGCGAAGCTGGGTATCAGCCCATTGAGTCCAGCAAAGCATCCACCCGCTCGTCCACGCTCCGGAACGGGTCCTTGCACAGGATGGTCTGGTGGGCGCGGTCGTTCAGCTTCAAATGGACCCAGTCCACGGTGTAGTCACGGCCGAGTTCCTGGGCCCGCCGGACGAAATCGCCGCGGAGTTTGGCACGCGTGGTCTGCGGCGGGGCATCCACAGCGTCCTTGACGGCGGTGTCATCCACTACCCGACGGACGGCCCCGCGGGCCTGGAGCAGGTAGAAGAGGCCACGGCTGCGCGAAATGTCGTGATACGTCAGGTCCAGCTGCGCAATCCTGGGGGCGTCCAGTCCCAGCCCATGCCGTGCGCGGTAGTTGTCCATGAGCTTTTTCTTGATCGCCCAGTCCACCTCGGTGTCGATCGTGGATGTGTCGCCGCTTTCGATCGCGTTCAAGGTGCGCTCCCAGAGGTCCAGGATCAGCGGCACGTGCGGGTTGTGGGCGCCGTGTTCGGCCACGAACGCCGTCACCTTGGTCAGGTATTCGCGCTGGATTTCCAGGGCGGTGAGCTGGCGGCCGTTGGCGAGCCGCACGAGTGCCCGGCCGCTGAGGTCGTGCGAGATTTCCCGGATGCTGCGGATCGGGTTCTCCATCCGCATGTCGCGCATGATCACCCCGGCCTCGATCATCCGCAGGATCAGGTCCACTGTCCCGACCTTGAGCAGGGCCGTGGTTTCGGACATGTTGGAGTCGCCGACGATCACGTGCAGGCGCCGGTAGAACTCGGCATCCGCGTGCGGTTCGTCCCGGGTGTTGATGATGGGCCTGGAGCGGGTAGTGGCGGAGGAGACGCCTTCCCAGATGTGGTCTGCCCGCTGGGAGAAGGCGAAGGTAGCCCCGTGCGGGGTCTTCAGGATTTTGCCGGCTCCGGCGATCAGCTGGCGGGTGACGAGGAACGGGATCAGGATCTCGGCGAGCCGGGAGAATTCCCCGCGCCGCGGGATGAGGTAGTTTTCGTGGCTGCCGTAGGAGTTCCCGGCGGAGTCGGTGTTGTTCTTAAAGAGGTACACGGTGCCGTTGAAGCCCTCGGCTGCCAGCCGTTCCTGCGCTTCGTCCACGAGGTCGCACAGGATCAGTTCCCCGGCGCGGTCGTGCGCGATCAGCTGGGCGAGGTCGTCGCATTCGGCCGTGGCATACTCCGGGTGGGACCCGACGTCCAGGTAGAGGCGCGAGCCGTTTGTCAGGAAGACGTTGGAGGACCGTCCCCAGCTGACCACCTTGCGGAAGAGGTACCGGGCCACTTCCTCGGGCGCCAGCGGCCTGGACTCCGGACTTGAATAGGAAATTCCGAATTCGGTTTCGATGCCGAATATGCGCTTGTCCATCTCACTTCTCCTCAGCCAGCAGTGCCACGATGTCCGGGTCCTCGAGGCGGCGGAAGGCCCGGCGGGTGCCGCGGCCGCTTTCCGAGCCGCGATCCAGTACCGCAACTTCCAGTGCGGATGCCGGCAGGGTGTTCGTTTCCTTGTCTGCCACAAGACCGGCGAGGGCCAGGCGGATCGCCCCGGCGTAGTCGAGTTCGCCCTGCCAGCCCGCCGCCACCGCCTCGGAGACCTTGTCCGCCTGCCCGCCCATCACAATGAAGCCGTGCTCATCGGCAATGGACCCGTCGAACGTCAGGCGATACAAGTGGTCCGCCTCCTGTACCTGAGCGACTTCAGCCACCGCCAGCTCCACCTCGAAGGGTTTCTGTTCCGCCGTGAACACTGCGCCGAGGCTTTGCGCGTACACGCTGGCGAGGCCGCGGGCGGTGACGTCTTCGCGGTCGTAGGAGTAGCCGCGGACATCCGCGTACCGCACCCCGGCCTGCCGCAGGCTCTCGAACTCGTTGTACTTTCCGACGGCGGCAAACGCGATCTTGTCGTAAATCTCGCCGATCTTGTGCAGCGACGGCGACGGGTTCTCCGCCACGAGGGCAATCCCGTCCCTGCAGCTGATGACAACCACCGAGCGTCCGCGGGCGATTCCCTTCCGTGCGAAGTCCGCACGGTCCTTCATCAGCTGTTCCGGGGATACATAGAACTGCTGGGTCATCTTAGGCCTCCCGCTGGGCGGCGGATCGGGATTGGATGACCGCGCCGGCCACGGCGGCGAGATCGCGGTCCGGGACCCGAACGGCGCCGGAACGGTTCACCACATACACCACCGGCCAGAGTTGCCGGACCGGGTCCGGCCCGCCGGTGGCTGAGTCGTCATCGGCGGCGTCGTACAGCGCCTCGACGGCCACCGCCACGGCATCCTGCTCCGAGAGGCCGGGCCGCCACAGTTTCTTCAGCGCACCGCGGGCAAACATCGAACCGGAGCCAACGGCGTGGTGCTCCTGCTCCTCGTACCGGCCGCCCGTGACGTCGTAGGAGAACAACCTGCCGAAGCCTGCGGGCCGGTCGAACCCCGCGAACAGCGGGACGACGGCGAGGCCCTGCATCGCCATGGGCAGGTTGGCGCGCACCATGGCGCCGAGACGGTTCGCTTTGCCGTCCAGGCTCAGCAACGTGCCCTCGATCTTTTCGTAGTGCTCCAGTTCAACCTGGAAGAGCCGCGTGATGTCGAGGGCGATTCCGGCGGTTCCGGCGATGCCCAGCACCGAGTACTGGTCGGCAGGGAAGACTTTCTCGATGTGCCGGCTCGCGATCACATTGCCCATGGTGGCGCGGCGGTCCCCGGCCATCAGTACTCCCCCGGCATAGGTCATCGCCACGATGGTGGTTCCGTGCGGGACCTGGAGGGGAGCCGCCGGCTGTCCGGCGTGCCCGGCGGCGGGCAGCTGGTTGAAAGGAACCAGACCGAAGGGCACCAGGTCGGGCCGTTCACGCTGTAAATGCTCGGTGAATGAGGACGTCGCGTTGGCTGCTACTCGGTTGGCTGTTGTTTCCTGCACTAACGCTCTCCCTCGACGTGGTGGATCAACGACTCTTCCGGCCTTTAGCCCCTCCCGCCGCCCTCATCCGGCGGCCGGCGGCGCTCCTACTGGCCGCCCTTTTGGACGAAGGCGCGGACGAACTCCTCGGCATTGGACTCCAGCACGCCGTCGATCTCGTCGAGGAGATCGTCGACGCCCTGGGTGGCTGCCGACGCCTGGGCATCCGCCGGGGCCGGCGGGGCGGCGGGAACGTCCTCGTCAACCTCGGTGTCCCGCGACTGCGGCTGCTGCTGCTCCTGGCCTGCCATTGTTTTTCTCCTTCATGTCCGTCCCTTTTCTCCTAAGGGACATCCTGTAGCAATAGTGCCACGCTCGGGGCGCCCGCGGGGGGCTTTTGTTCCTACGAACCGGGGCTGAGTCCCAGCAGTTCGGCCAGGAAGGGCCCGGCCTCCCGGTGCCGGGCAAACAAGCCGCCTGTCAGGGCCTCGGTTCCGCGCAGCGGCTCCCGGGTGGGGATCCGCTGGAGCCTGCCGCGGCCGGGGACATCGAAGATCACCGAGTCCCAGCTGGCGCCGGCGAGGTCTGCGCCGAAGCGGCTGACGCAGCGTCCGCGAAAGTACGCGCGCGTGTCCGACGGCGGTTCGGTCACCGCACGGCCGATTGCGGCGTCATCGACGATCCGTTGCATCCGGTTGCGGGCCAGCAGCCGGTAGTAGAGCCCCTTTTCGGGGCGGATGTCCGCCCACTGCAGGTCCACGAGGCCCAGCCGGGCGTTGTCCCAGCCGAGGCCGTCGCGCTGGCGGTAGCCCTCGAGCAGGGACAGCTTGGCCAGCCATTCCACCGAGGAAGCGGCCGCCGCCCGGTCACTGCCGAGTTCGCTCAGCGTGGAGGACCAGCGCTCCAGTACTTCGTGGGTGTGGCCGTCACCGTCCACGGCGTCGGCGACTCCGGTGTCCTGCGCGTATTTCGAAGCGGCTTCGAAATAGATCCACTGCAGGTCCAGAGCGGTGATGCGCCGGCCGTCGGCCAGGCGCAGCATCGTGGTGAGCGAGGTGTCGTGGCTGACGGCCTGCAGCGAGGCGACGGGCTCGTAGACTTCAATCCGCGGCGCCAGCCCGGCCTCGATCAGGCTCAGGACCATGGCGGTGGAGCCGAACTTGAGGAAGTTGGACGCCTGGCTGAGGTTGGCGTCGCCGATGATGACGTGGAGCCGGCGGTACTTGTCCGCGGTGGCGTGGGGTTCGTCCCGGGTGTTGATGATGGGGCGGCGGATGGTGGTTTCCAGGCCCACTTCCGTTTCGAAGAAGTCGGCCCGCTGGCTGATCTGGTAGCCGGGCCGGGAACTGTCCTGTCCCAGGCCTACCCGGCCGGCACCGCAAATGATCTGCCGGGTGATAAAGAACGGCGTGAGGCCGCGGACGATCTCGCCAAAGGGCACCGATCGGGGCATCAGGTAGTTCTCGTGCGATCCGTACGAGACCGACTTGTTGTCCGTGTTGTTCTTGTACAGGTTGACCGGCGGCAGTTCGGGATCGGCGGCGAGCCGGCGAACGGCGGCCAACGCCACCAGGTCACCGGCTGCGTCCCATGTGACGGCTGCCCGGGGGCTGGTCACTTCGGGGCTGGAATACTCCGGATGGGCGTGGTCCACGTACAGCCGCGCGCCGTTGCCCAGCACCATGTTCATGAGCAGCGTCCCGGATTCGTCCTCGCCGTCGGCCTCCAGTTCCTGCCGCCCGTAGGCGAGGGCTACCGCCTCGGCGTCGAGAACGGGCGGCTGGTCGGTGAGCTGTTCCGGGTCCGCGCTGCTGCGCTCCAGGGTCCAGCCCCGCGCGTCGTGCAGCGGCTCCTCATCGGTGTAGTCCCACCGGGTTTCGGCGCCGCCGGCGGCGCGCTGCCGGGTCACCTGGGCATAGGCCTGGATCACCCGGGCGGACATCATCGTGGCGTTGGCTCCCGGCGCAGAGGGCGCGTGGATGCCGTATTCGGTCTCCGAGCCCATCACCCGCATTGCCCCGCCTACGGGCAGGCCGCCGGAAGTGTCGGCGGGCTTGCCGGGGACGCCAGCCGTCACAGGTACTGGCCTGTGCTGGGCATCGTCTCGATGGACTTCCCGGGCTCCTGCCCGGCCTTGCCCTGGACGATGGTGCGGATGTAGGTGATGCGCTCGCCCTTCTTGCCGGAGATCCGTGCCCAGTCATCAGGGTTGGTGGTGTTGGGCATGTCCTCGTGTTCACGGAACTCGTCCACGACCGCCCGGAGCAGGTGGTCGATCCGCAGGCCCTTTTGCCCGATGGTCAGCAGGTCCTTGATGGCGTACTTCTTGGCCCGGTCCACGACGTTTTGCACCACGGCGCCGGAGTTGAAGTCCTTGAAGTAGAGCATTTCGGTGTCGCCGTTGGCGTAGGTGACCTCGAGATATTCGTTGGACTTCTCGGTGGAGTACATCGCCTCGACGGTCCGCTGGACCATAGCGTCCACTGTTGCCTGGACGTCGCCGCTGTGCTCGGCGAGGTCGGTCTCGTGGAAGGGCAGGTCTGTGGTGATGTACTTGTTGAAGATGTCGGCGGCGGCCTCGGCGTCGGGCCGCTGGATCTTGACCTTGACGTCGAGGCGGCCCGGGCGCAGGATTGCCGGGTCGATCATGTCTTCCCGGTTGGAGGCGCCGATCACGATCACGTTGTCCAGCCGTTCGACGCCGTCGATCTCGCTGAGGAGCTGCGGAACGATGGTCGTTTCGACGTCTGAGGAAATGCCCGTGCCGCGGGTGCGGAACAGTGAATCCATTTCGTCGAAGAACACCACTACCGGGCTGCCCTCGGACGCCTTTTCACGGGCACGCGCGAAGATCAGGCGGATGTGGCGTTCGGTCTCGCCGACGTACTTGTCGAGCAGCTCAGGTCCCTTGATGTTCAGGAAGTAGCTCTTCATGTCCGTCTTGCCCGCCCGCTCGGCGGCGCGCGCAGCCAGTGAGTTGGCCACGGCTTTGGCGATCAGCGTCTTGCCGCAGCCCGGCGGGCCGTACAGCAGGATGCCCTTGGGCGCCTTCAGCCCGTGCTCGCGGTACAGGTCGGGGTGCAGGAACGGCAGTTCGACGGCGTCGCGGATCTGTTCGATCTGCGGGCCGAGGCCGCCGATGTCCTGGTAGGTGATGTCCGGAACTTCCTCGAGGACGAGGTTCTCCACCTCGGACCGCGGGATTTTTTCCAGCGCGTACCCGGTGCGCGAATCGATCGAGAGCGCGTCGCCGACCCTGAGCCGCTGGGCGAGCAGGGCCCCGGAGAGCCGGATGACCCGCTCCTCGTCGGCGCGGCCCACCACCAGGGCCCGGTCCGGCCCCAGCAGCTCCTTCAGCGTGACGAGGTCCCCGGCCCGCTCATAGCCGAGCCCGGCAACCACCATGAGGGCCTCGTTGAGCAGGACTTCCTGCCCGACCGCCAGCTGGTTCATGTTAACCAGCGGGCTGATCCCCACACGCATCTTGCGGCCGGCGTTGAAGATATCCACGGACTCTTCCGTGGCGGCCTGGCCGCTGTTCCCGGCGGTCGGCTGCCGCCTAGGATTGAGTTGAAGGATGGTGCCGAAGCTGTACGGCGGCTGTCCCTCCTGGTCAAGGGCGTTCTTGAGCCGCAGGATCTCTGCCTTGGCAGTTTCCAGCATGCTAACCAGCTTGGAGTTGTTCTGCGTCGCGGCAGCCAGCTGCCGGTCAATGTGCCGGAGCTTATCCCGGAGGATGTTGACTTGCCGCTCCGCGACGGACAGTTCATTCGCGGCGTACCGGTCACCATCGCCGGCTGCGGCCCGGGCCGCGTCCGCGCGTGCAGCAGCGTCCGCCGCATCCTCGGCCGGTGTGCGGCCCGGGTCAGTGTTCGGAGTCTCCATCGTGAATCAGCCCCTTTCCTGCTCTTCTGTTAAGACCATAGTCCTAAGAAGGCGGGTGCCGCTGGAGACATCCGAAATATGCTGCCTAGTTCGTTATCTCCGGACCGTCTACGACGTTTGTCCCGGCGATGGCATCGCGGGCGGCGCGGCGCAGCTTTTTGTCCGAGACCGCCCGTTCGCCAACAGCGCCCGGGGTCCAGGCGTTGACGTCTTCTTCGTTAAAGTCGGTTTTCGAAGGGCGGCGCTTCACGGAGATTCCCGTGACGCCATCAGCGAGCCGACGTGTTACCAGCAAGAAACCGGTGTGGGCGACCATGCGGTGGTCCGGCCGCACAGCCAGCCCTTCGAGGTGCCAGCCGCGGACCATGGATTCCCACGCGTCGGGTTCTGTGAATCGTCCGTCGGCGCGGATGGCTTCGGCTGTCCGCGAAAGCTGCGTCACAGTCGCGACATAATTGATCCACACGCCGCCGGGGGCCAGGACTGTGGCGACGGCGTCGAGGCATTCCCACGGAGCGAGCATGTCCAGGACCACCCGGTCCACGGAGCCTGGCTCTTCGGTGCGCACTACTTCCTCCTGGAAGTCGCCCAGGGAGATTTTCCAGGCCGGGTGCGGGCCGCCGAAGATCGTTTCAACGTTGCCGCGGGCGATGTCCGCGAACTCCTGGCGGCGCTCGAAGGAATGCAGGTAGCCGTTGTCGCCCACCGCGCGCAGCAGGGAAATGGACAGGGCGCCCGAGCCGACCCCGGCTTCAACCACACGTGCACCGGGGAAGATGTCCGCCATGGTCACAATCTGGCCGGCGTCCTTCGGGTAGACCACGGCCGCGCCACGCGGCATCGAGAGTACGAAGTCCGAGAGCAGCGGGCGCAGCGTCTGATACTGCTGTCCGACGTTGTTGACGACGACGGAGCCGTCAGGCTTGCCGATGATCTCGTCATGGTTCAGGAAGCCCCGGTGCGTGTGGAAGGCCCCGCCCACTTCGAGCGTGATCGTGTTCATCCGGCCGCGCTCGTCCGTGAGCTGGACCCGCTCGCCTTCGCGGAACGGTCCGCGGCGGCGTGCCGCGCCGGTGGCCCCGTTCGCGGCGGCGGTGGCAGCTGCGGCGTTGTAAGCGGTGGTGGCTCCGGCGGTGGCGGCTGCCGTGGTACCTGCGCCGGTGTCGGAAGCGGCGTCGCTGCCTGCGGCGGTGTTGGCGGCAGTGTCGCTGCTCATGAAGATGTTCCTCGCTCCTGTAAAGCTGTGTGGAAAGCTGTGCCGCGGATTTGCCGGCGGGCACCGGTCCTTGCGCGTGGGGGCCGGAAATTCACGGCCGCCCAGTAACTCTACCGGTTCTGCTTCTGGTTCTGGCGTTCGTTCGGGTACTTGCCTGTAATGGCGCTGAGGACGGCGGACTGGCGGAGCAGCCCGGTGACGACGCCGTCGCGGTCTACCACCGCATATTCATGGCCTTCGAGCTGGGCCAAGTACTGGACCAGCTCCTGGCCCTTGGACCATTCGGGCACATACGCACCGGCGCCAATGGCGTAGGAGACCGCAGTGAGCGGCGTGGCCGCCGCGAGGGCGGCGGGTACGGTGGCCGCCGCCCCGGCGTCGACGATCCCCACGGGGCGGCCATCCCCGTCACAAAGCACGACGGCGGGCTTTCCCGCCGGCGCCCGATCCAGGAAGTCTGCAACGGTGGCGGTCTCCGGAAGCCCGACGGCCGGCTCAGCGAGGCTGGCGGCGTCGACAAGGTACAGCCGGCCCCGCAGACGGGCCTGCTGGATCGACGCCGATGCTCCCAGCCATAGGAAGCCGCCGACCAGCGCGGTAATGAGCGTGAAGGAAATATCCGGCCGTCCGCCGCCCAGCAGCGGCATGATGATGAACCACAGTGCCAGCGCGATCACGATGATCCGGCCTGCCCACCCGGCGGCAATCGTGCCCTTTTCCTGGCTGCCGGTGGCTTTCCAGACGGCGGATTCGACTAGCCGGCCCCCGTCCAGCGGAAGCCCGGGCAGCACGTTGAAGATGCCGATCAGCAAATTGGCCCAGACGAAGATGTTGGCGAGGATATCGCCCACACCGCGGAGGTCCCCATAAGTGAGCAGAAGCCAGCCTGCCCCGGCCAGGACGAAGTTCGCGGCCGGGCCGGCCATGGCCACCAGGACCGAGCGGCCCGGGGAGGCCGTGAAGCTCTGGAACTGGGTGTGCCCGCCCCAGAGGTTCAGGACTATTTTCTCCGTGGGCCAGTCGAAGATTTTCGCGGTGAGCGCATGGGCGAGCTCGTGCGCCAGCACGGAAATCAGGAGCAGCAGCGCGTAGGCGAAAGCGACGAAGAAGGCGGTGACGCCGAGGCGGGGGTTGTTGCTCTGGAGCACCGGCCCGTAGGCGATCACGGTGAAGGCCGCGATGATGAACCAGGAATAGTTCAGGAATACCGGGACGCCGGCAATACGGCCCAGCGGGATCCCGTCCCTGCGGTTTGCCGCACTCTTGCGGGGCTGTTCCTGGCTGCCGGTGTCAGCCACGGACGGGGCTTCCGATTTCGTCGGCCGTGCGCCCGAAGGTGGCATCGGGGAATTCATGGCGCAGGGCCACGAGCTCTTCAAGGTCCGCGACCGTGCGGCCCGCGAGTGTGTCCCAGGTGGCGCGGCGGGGATCATGCGGGAGGGCCACGATGTGCGGGATGGCGATGGTGACGACGCCGGACGCCAAGGCGGCGGCGACGCCGGGCCCGGAGTCTTCCAAGGCCACGCAGTGGTGCAGGCCGAGTTCGGGGTCCTCCTGCTGAAGGAGTTCCACGGCGGTCAGGTAGGCCTCAGGGTGCGGCTTCCCCTGCGTCACGGTGTCCCCTGTGACCAGGAATTCGAAATAGGGCTCCGGCAGGCTCGCAACGATCTCCCGGGCCAGCGGCGCCTCGGACATTGTCACCAGGGCGCAGCGGACGCCGGCGTTGTACAGCTCGTCGAGCAGTTCGCGGGCACCTGGCCGCCAGGGAACAGACGTCCGGACCCGGCTGATGACGTGGCCGGTGAGGGTGTCGATGATGTTGCGGCGTTCCATTTTCACGCCCGCCTGCTGCAGGATGCCGGCGGAAAACATCAGGGACTGCCCCACGAGCTGCGTGGCCTGCTTATGGGACCATTGGCCGCCGTGGGCTTCCACGAGCGCGTGCTCGGCTTCGATCCAGTAGGGCTCGGTGTCGACAATGGTGCCATCCATGTCCCAGAGCGCTGCTTTGAGGAGGGGCCGGGAAGCTGAGGATCGCATGCCTTCCAGTCTACGGGGAAGCCTATTGCCGGGCGCCCGCACTACGCCTGTGGCGAATATCGGCCGTCCGGGCCCAGGATTAGAGACGCGCCTGGAGCACTCGCCGGGCTTTATTGCCTGCACGGGAGAGCGTCTTGGACGTAGGGTGATGGAATGAACAGCTTCGAGGCAGACACCACCGAACCAGGCGCCGTCTCCGAGCCGGAGCGGCTACTGCAGCCCGTTCCCGAGGGCCGGCGCATCACGGTCATGCTGGCCGCGTTCGAGGGCTGGAACGATGCCGGGGAGGCCGCCAGCGATGCCCTGCGCTACCTGAACAAGCTCTGGGGCGGCAAGAAGGTCGGGTCGATCGACGCCGACGAGTACTACGACTTCCAGTTCACCCGGCCCACCATCCGCCGGACGGCCTCGGGGGATCGGAAGATCAAGTGGCCGGCCACGCGGATCTTCAAGGCAAGCGTCCCCGATTCGAACGTGGACGTGATTTTCGTCCAGGGCACCGAGCCGTCCTATAAGTGGCGCGCCTATACTGCCGAGCTCCTGGTGCATGCCGAAGCCCTGCACGTGGACTACGTCATCCTGGTCGGTGCCCTGCTGGCAGACGTGCCCCACAGCCGGCCCATTCCGGTCAGCACCTCTACTGACGACAACGCCCTGCGGGAGCGCATGGACCTGGAAGCGTCGCAGTATGAGGGCCCGGTGGGGATTGTGGGCTGTCTCTTATACACATCTCCGAGCCCACGAGACCACCTAGCAC
>JBKPJW010000533.1:0-6929 GCA_046730875.1 Actinomycetota bacterium
CATCAACGCTGCGATGCTCTACCTGACGTCCTGGATCAGCAGCTACACCACCGTGCATTTCACCATCGACTCGTTCTTCTGGACCGCGGTGTTTGCCGCCATCATCATCAGCGCGGTGTCCCTCGTGGCCAGTTTCCTTCCCGCGCTCGACCGCTAGCACCGCCCGGGCCGGGCGGCTTACCGTCCGGAGCGGGTCCTGGCGCTGGTGCGGGTCTTGGCCCCGGCGCGACGCGCGTTTCCCGCAGCGCCGGCCTGGCCTCGCGGCGGAGCGAGAACCGGGTCACTGTCGCCGCACCGCCGGTCCCCGCGACGGCGGCCAGCGTCGCCGTCGAATCCCGCAGGGTGCTGTCCCCGCTCGCCGAGATGAGCGCGGCCCCGGCGGAGTAGTTCTCCAGCCGGTGCCCGGGACCCAGGCCAAAGTCCCGGAGCGGGGGCATGACCAGCGGGTTGGTGAGCGTAACGGTCACCCGGTCCCTGCTGTCCGGATTGGCCAGTCCGTCTGCCCCAGGCACCCAGTCCTGCTCGTGTTCCAGGTGCAGGCTGCGCACCCCCGGCTCCGGACTGATACCGCCAACCGGCGAGCCGGCAGTCAGCACGAACTTGAGATCGTACTCGGCCAGGACTGCCCGGTCCCTGCTGAGATTCATCGCGTGGATTCCGCCCTGGCTGTAGCCCACGGCCACGAGTTGGTCGCCCGCCGCGGCGCCGGCCTGCTGCAGCGCCTGCCTGATCGCCGCGCCTGTCATTGCCGAGTCGTAGCCCAGCGCCTCGGCGATTCCGGCGGGGTCAAACGGGTTGGCGCCCTCCGGCGCGCCGTCCGCCTGGGTACCTGGGATGATCACCACCCACGCCGGGCGTTCCGCGGCGTGGACCTCAAGCACTTCGATCTGGCCGACCTGCTGCCCCACTGCTCCGGCCCGCCGCAGCAGCCCTGCCGGTGAGAGGTCGACGGCGGCCGAATGGGACTCCCGGGCCACGATGCCGACCGGACGGGGCTTCAGGAACTCGAGCCCCGGCGCTTCGGAGGCGCCCCGGACCAGGCGGCGGATATCGACGGGCCCGCTCAGCGCTCCGGCCGCCGCGGCGAGGGGCGCCGGCA
This sequence comes from Actinomycetota bacterium, assembly GCA_046730875.1. GTDB lineage: Bacteria > Actinomycetota > Actinomycetes > Actinomycetales > Micrococcaceae > Arthrobacter. The sequence continues at coordinate 1,100 of JBKPJW010000533.1, forward strand.
GGCCCAGCAGCGCCGCGACATTCCGGGGCGCCGCTGCGATCCAGCCTTCAACGGCGCCGCGGACGCCGGGCAGGGCGAAGAGCTCCGGCGGCGCTCCGTATTCGGCGCCCTGAATTCCGATCCGCAGCAGCAGGGCATTCCGGGCTTCCGCATATTCGTACTCGCGGTGGCTGGCCCGGACGTCGTCGCCGATGCGCTGAAGTTGCGACCGGACACGACCGACATCCCGGCCGGACTCCCCCACGGCGATGATCGCGTTGCTGCCGCTGGCATAGGAGTCGGCCTGATAGGGGAAAAGGGCGCGCCGAACGGCGTCGGCTTCCACTTCGACCGACTGCAGCTGCCGGACCAGCCCGTCCATTGCCGCGGCGCCGGCGAGTAGCTCTTCAAACTGGAAGCTCAGCCCGCCTATTCCGCCCCGGATGCGCAGGCTTCCCTCAGCCGTCGGCGCGGAAACACGGGGCGTGCCGCCGGAGTCCGCCGGAGTCACCTCGGCCATCAGGGTCCGGTGCGGTCGGCCGCCAGCGACACGTTGACGGCATGCCGGAGCACTACTGCCACAGCGTCAACCAGGGCGCTCCGGCTTCGACGCAGAGCCGCCGCCTGCAGGGACAGTGTCAGCCGGTACGCCTGCCCGGCCGGCGACTGCCAGGTCTGCAGTTCAAGCCGGGCCAGCCCGGCAAGGACGGCGTCCACCTCATCGGCGCACCGCGCAACGCGCGCGGCGAGCTGCTGGACTTCGTGGCTGCGCGACGCGCACGCCAGGGCATCGGCGGCCGTAACGCCAAGAGTGGCCACGCTGCCCGCCGGCCCGGGAGGCACCCAACTGCCCTGGTACGTCCAACTGCTCATGAACCGACGCTAACGAACGGCCTGGCCCGGCTGAAGAGCCCCGCAAGGCTATGTGGACAACCGCGTATTACCGCGGGAAGCGGGCCGGGCAATGTCACACGACCGGGGTGCGCTTAAGGCCCGGCTAAACTTCGTGAAAGAATCGGCACATGCCTGAAACCGCCGCCACAGCTGATACCCGCACGCCGTCCGGACGCCTGGCCCTCGCCGCGTCCGACCACCAGATCGCGCTCGGCCCGCTGGATGGCCGCTACCAGTCCGCCGTCGCGCCGCTGGTGGACTACCTTTCCGAAGCCGCACTGAACCGCGACCGCGTGGCCGTTGAGGTCGAGTGGCTGATCCACCTGACCGGCAACAGCGTCCTGCCCGGCGCCGGTCCGCTCACAACCGAACAGCAGCAGCAGCTGCGCGCTATTGTCACGGAGTTCGACGCCGCGTCCGTCACCGAACTGGCCGAGATTGAAGCCGTTACCGTGCACGACGTCAAGGCCGTTGAGTACTACATCGGCCGCCGCCTGCCCGGCATCGGGATCGATCACCTGACCGCCATGGTGCACTTCGGCTGCACTTCGGAGGACATCAACAACCTCTCCTACGCCCTCGGCGTCAAGGGAGCCGTGGAGGACGTGTGGCTCCCCGCAGCCCGCGCCCTGGTTGCCCAGATCAGCGCCATGGCTGAGGACAACCGCGCCGTGCCGATGCTTTCCCGCACCCACGGCCAGCCCGCCACTCCGACCACGCTGGGCAAAGAGCTGGCCGTCATCGCGCACCGGCTCAGCCGCCAGCTGGACCGGATTGCCCGGACCGAATACCTGGGCAAGATCAACGGCGCTACCGGCACTTACGCCGCCCACGTCGCCTCCGTCCCGGGCGCCGACTGGGAGCACGTCTCGAAGAGCTTCGTCGAAAGCCTCGGCCTGACCTGGAACCCGCTGACCACGCAGATCGAAAGCCACGACTGGCAGGCCGAACTGTACGCCGACGTCGCGCGTTTCAACCGCATCCTGCACAACGTCTGCACCGACATCTGGAGCTACATCTCGATTGGCTACTTCGTGCAGATCCCGGTGGCCGGTGCTACCGGCTCCTCCACCATGCCGCACAAGGTAAACCCGATCCGGTTCGAAAACGCCGAAGCCAACCTCGAGATCTCCTCCGGCCTGCTGGACGTGCTGGGCTCCACCCTGGTCACCTCCCGCTGGCAGCGCGACCTCACCGATTCCTCCTCGCAGCGCAACATCGGCGTGGCGTTCGGCCATTCGCTGCTCGCCATCTCCAACGTCGCCAAGGGCCTGGACCGGCTCAAGGTTGCCGAGGACGTGCTGGCAGCGGACCTGGACACCAACTGGGAAGTCCTCGGCGAGGCCATCCAGATGGTCATGCGCGCCGAGGCCATCGCCGGCGTCGAGGGCATGGAGAACCCTTACGAAAGGCTCAAGGACCTGACCCGCGGACAGCGCGTGGACGCGGCCCGGATGCAGGAATTCGTTCAGGGGCTCGGCCTGTCCGCCGACGCCGAAGCCCGGCTGCTGGCCCTGACCCCGGGGAAGTACACGGGAATCGCGGACCAGCTGGTGGACCACCTCAAATGAGGCTCCTGCTCATCCGCCACGGCCAGACGCCCGGAAACGTCCTCGGCCAGCTGGACACGGCGCACCCAGGGCCCGGGCTGACAGAACTCGGTGAGCGGCAGGCTGAGGCGTTGTCCCGCGCCCTGGCGAACGAGCAGATCGACCGACTCTACGCTTCCACCCTGATCCGGACCCAGATCACGGCCGCGCCCCTCGCACGGGTGCACGGGCTGGAAACCGAGGTGCTTCAGGGCATCCACGAGATCGAAGCCGGGGCCCTGGAGAAACTGACGGACCACGAGTCGCACAAGCGGTACATAGGCACGATTTTTTCCTGGGCGGACGGCGAGCTGGAACGCCGCATGCCTGCCGGTCCCAGCGGCCGGGACTTCTTTGAGCGATACGACGCCGCGATCGCCAAAGTAGCGGCGAACGCGAACGGTGCGGGAGACTCCGGATCCGTTGCCGTGGTCAGCCACGGCGCAGCCATCCGGGTGTGGGCCGGCCTGCGGGCAGGCAACATCGAACCAGATTTTGCCATCAGGCACGTGCTGGACAATACCGGAATCGTGGCGCTGGAAGGCGATCCCGACAGCGGCTGGGAGCTCATCCATTGGGACGACAGCCCCGTGGGCGGGCTGGCGTTGGCGGATCCGACGGCGGAGGATCCCACCGGCCGTCCGCTGTAGCGCAACGCTTACCGGCAGGAAACACAGTCGAAACCGCTGACGCCTAGCCTTATACTGCATAACACTTCGGCGAATCGAGGCAGTAATGCAGACCAACCCGCGGCTCAACATCCGTCAGGTCACCTGGGCAAACCCCGTCGGCGCGGACCTGAGGGCCGCCCAGCAGGCGGAACTCGAAGCCCGCTTCGGCCGGCCCGACCACGAACCCGGCCCACCGCCGTCGGAAGCGGACACCGCGGTGTTCCTGGTGGCACACGACAAAGCCTCCGGCCAGCCCGTGGGCTGCGGCGGACTTCGCATGCTGGACGCCCAGACCGCTGAAATCAAGCGGCTTTACGTGTTGCCCTACACTCGCGGTTCGGGAGTGGCAAGCTCCATCCTCGCGGCCCTCGAAGCCCACGCCCACGCGCTGGGGATCACCACCCTGACCGCAGAGGCCGGCTCCGTGCAGACGGACGGACGGCAGTTCTACGAGAACTCCGGCTTCGTTTCCGTGGCGAACTTCGGGCCGTACGTCGGGGTGGAGCACTCGTACTGCTACGCGAAGCCGATCGATTCGCACAGCGCCGCGCATACCGCCATGGCGTGAGGCCCCCGGGTCAGCACCCGTCAGCGCCAGCGCCAGTCCCCCTCGATGCGTCACACACCGCCGCCCGGCGCCGAGTCGGCTAACCTCGCACTATGGAACCGGCCGACATCACATTCCGCACCCGCAAATGGGTGCGGCCTGAGGACCTCAACGCCAACGGCACGCTTTTCGGCGGCAGCCTGCTGAAGTGGATTGACGAAGAGGCGGCCATCTACGCCATCCTGCAGCTGGGCAACGGGCGGGCCGTCACCAAGTACATCTCGGAAATCAACTTCGTCAGCTCCGCGGTCCAGGGCGACCTGATCGAAATGGGCCTGACCGCGACCCGCTTCGGCCGGACATCCCTGACCATGCGCGCCGAAGTCCGGAACATGATCACACGCCGGAGCATCCTCACGATTGAGGAAATCGTCTTCGTGAACCTGAGCCCGGCCGGGAAGCCGGAGCCGCACGGGTACACCGAAATCACCTATGACCGGGACCGGATTCCGACGCACCACTTGACCGAAACTTTGGACCAGGACTAGCACCCGGACCGCGCGGGACGCCCCTTACCCGGCCCCGTACCGGCGTCCGGCGAAGGCCAGCAGCGCGTCCCTCGAGGGCTGGCCCCGCTCCGCCAGCGCCATCCGCATCACGGCAGACGACGCCCACCGCAGCGCCTGCGTGCGCAGGTGACGGGCCCGGTTATAAGCCGCCAGCGCCTCCTCCACGGGCCGGGTATTGAGCAGGTCCGCGAGCGTCACGGCGTCGACCAGCGCTTCGCAAGCCCCCCGGCCAAGGTTGGGTGTCATCGCGTGGGCGGCATCGCCAATCAGCGCCACCCTGCCGCGGACATAGCTGGCAAGCGGCGGCGTCGTCCAGACCCGCTGCGCCAGGGATGTTTCCGGTGCTGCTGCGGCAAGGACCTCGCCGATGCCCGGGGCGTATCCCGCGAAGCGGGCACGGGTTTCGCCGAGGACGGCGGCGACGTCGAGGCTTCCGTCTCTTTCCCCGGCTCTTTCTCCGGCGCGGAACGCCGCGTACCAGTTGGTCCCGGCCGCCGCGGGACCGATTCCAAAGAGCTGCCCGCGGCCCCAGTATTCGCCAGTGTGCCGCCGCCACAGCGATCCGGGAACCACGCCGCGGACCGCGAGGTAGGGAGTGGGCCGGGCCCGGTACCGGGCACCCCAGCAGCTGCGGCGCACCGAGCTGTGGACGCCGTCGGCGCCCACCAGCAGGCCGGCAGGACCGGGCCGGACGATGTCGATTCGGCCGAACTTCCGGTGCACGCTGCCCGGAAGGATACCGTCGAGGAGCCTGAGAAGGTCAATGCGGGAAACGCCGATCAGCCCCGCTGCCTGCGCTTGCGTCCAGGGCCTGCCGGAGGCCGCCCGGACCGTCATGCCGTCGATCACCGGGCTGGCAGCCCTCACCGCGTCCAGGATTCCCAGGACGCCAAGGGCTCGCTGGGCCGCGGGCCACATGGCCAGGGATGTCCCCACGGCCGGGAGTCCGTTCCGCTGCTCGATGACGGTGACTTCGAAGCGGGCGGGATCCAGCCGGGCTGCAAGGGCCAGCCCGGCGATGCCGCCGCCAATGATGGAAACAGCCTGCGCGCGGGACCGCGGTGGCAGGGACCGGGCGCCGTTTCGGTCAGACCCAGAAATCGTCGACCTTGGCCGTATCCTCGAAGAACTCGCGCCCTTCGGCGATCTTTCCGTCGCGGACCACAAACGTGATGACGGTGGCCTGGTCCATGGTCTTGCCGTTGGCCTGGGCCTGGGTCTGCTGGATCCCGACGGTGTACTTTTCCCCTCCGATGACGTCCTGGAGGTTCGCCTGGAAGGAACCCTGGGAACGGGCGCCGAGCTCGCCGAAGTAGCTCATGATGGCGTCCCGGCCCCGCTTGGTGCCGGACAGCACGCCGCTTCCGGCCACGTGCCAGACTGCGTCCTCCGCGAACAGTTCGCTGAGGGTCGCCATGTCCCCTGCGTTGAAGGCCTCGTACCCCCGCCGGACCAGTTCAACATTCTCTGTGGTTCCCATGATCGGTCACCCCTCCGTCATCCTTGTCGGTCATGCTGGGACGGTTCAAGGGTAGTCCTGGCCCCACACCCTGTCGATGGATATCTGCACCGGCACAGGGG
>JBKPJW010000534.1:0-5414 GCA_046730875.1 Actinomycetota bacterium
GTTTGACCCCTCTGCCGCGCGGCTGCCGGCGGCGCCGGTGAAATCGCCAGTGAAGTCCCCGTCCGTGAAATCATCAGGGACGCTCCCCCGGTCCGCGTTCCCCGGCGTCCCCGCCGGCGCCTCAAAGGACAGCGGGGTGTCCAGCAACACCACGGTGTGCTGGCTGTCTTCCCCCGGGAGGCCGACGTTGACCGGTTCGAGCTGCAGCGGGGACCTGGTGATCGGCTCGTCCCGGCGCAGCGGCAGGGTCAGGAGGAAGTTCGATCCGTTCCCCCTGCTCCCCCACGCCTGCAGCCAGCCGTCGTGGAGCTTGGTGTCCTCTGCCGCAATGGAGAGCCCCAGTCCGCTGCCGCCAGTAGTGCGGGCCCGGGCCGGGTCGGCCCGCCAGAAGCGGTCGAACACCCGGGCGGCCTCAGCAGGGGTCATCCCGATTCCGTGGTCCCGGACGGCCACGGCCACCGAGGTGCCGTTGGCGGCTACGGAGATGTTCACCGGACGGCCTTCGCCGTGTTCGAGGGCGTTCAGGATCAGATTCCGCAGGATCCGGTCGATTCTGCGGTCGTCCATGTCAACGATAATGCTGCCGTCCGGAGCGTTAAGGGTGACGGCGGAACCGTACTCGGCGGCGACGGGCCCCACTCCCTCGATGACGTGCGAGACGAGCTGGACGATGTCCGTGGGTTCGGCGTCGAGAGTGGCCGCGCCCGCGTCGAAGCGGGAGATTTCCAGCAGGTCCGCCAGGAGCGACTGGAAGCGTTCCACCTGGTTGTACAGCAGCTCCGCGGACCGCTTGTTGATGGGGTCGAAGTCCTCGCGGGCGTCATAGAGGACTTCCGCGGCCATGCGCACGGTGGTCAGCGGAGTGCGGAGCTCGTGGGACACATCGGACACGAACCGCTGCTGCATTTGCGAGAGCGTGGCCAGCTGGGTGATTTGTTCCTGGAGGCTTGCCGCCATGTGGTTGAACGAGGCACCGAGCCGGGCGACCTCGTCCTCGCCCTTGACCACCATGCGCTCCTGCAGCTGGCCGGCCGCGAGCTTTTCGGAGACGACGGCGGCATGGCTGACCGGGCTGACCACGTTGCGGGTGACGTACCAGGCGACGCCGCCGATCATGAGCACCAGCAGCGCACCGCCGGCCAGCAGGACATTCTGGATCTCATCCAGCGTCTTTTGTGCCGTGTTGAGGTCATAGATGAGGTAGAGCTCGTACACCGTCCCGTTGAAAGTCACCTTGTTGCCGACGGCGATGCCGGGCCGGTCCTCGGTTCCCACCGGGAACTGTGTGGACGCCCAGAACTGGTCCTTGCCCGAATCCTGCACGGCCTTGCGCAGCTCCGGGGGGATGACGCCGATGGTGAGCTGATCCGAGGCCCGGGATTCAACCCAGCGGTTGCGCGGCTTGGTCTGCTCCGGCATCGCCTCGAAGACGTAGCGGCGCTGGATCACCGAGCCGCGGCCCTCGACGGCGTTCAGGGTGTCATAGACCAGGGTGATGACGCTGGACTGGTCCGTGACCTGGGCGCCGTCGAACGTGTCCTGGACCTGCTTGACGTTGTAGCGCGTCTCGGATTCGGCCTGGGCGAGCCGTTCCTGGAAAAGGTTGTTGGCGATCTGGTTGGACAGGTACGCGCCCACCACCGCGAACGAGCCGATGGCCAGCAGGAGCGTGGTCAGGACGGTCCGGAACTGCAGCGAACGCCGCCACTTCCGCTGCACGGCGCGGAGCAGGTAGCGGATGCCGGGCAGGAGGCGCCGCGCCCCGGTGCGGACCAGCCGGGCGACACGGACGCCAACGATCCTGGCGCGCTTGACCCACAGCCTGGTCCGGAAGACGAGTGCATGCAAGGAGCCCGGCCCGCCGCCGGCAGGCCGCTTCCCGGGTTCGTGCGGGTCGGATGCCTCGGGTGACGACGCGGCGGGCGCCGCTGCGGGTGCCGCTACGGGCGCCGCCGCGGGCGGCGTATCCGGCGCAGTGTCGTGCGCTGCATCCGCTGCACTGTCCGCTGGCGCGGCCTGCCCTGTGTCCGCTGCCGCGTTCCGCGCTACCTCCGGCGCCATGGTCTGCGGGGCGCCGCGGTCCGCAGGCTCAGGACCCTGCTTTATAGCCGACACCACGGACCGTCAATACAACTTCGGGGGCTTCGGGGTCACGTTCGATCTTGGACCTCAGCCGCTGGACATGGACATTGACCAGCCGGGTGTCGGCGGCGTGCCGGTAGCCCCAGACCTGCTCCAGGAGCAGTTCACGCGTGAACACCTGCCACGGCTTGCGGGCCAGCGCGACGAGAAGGTCGAATTCCAGCGGCGTCAGGGAGATCCGGTCGTTGCCGCGGCTGACCAGGTGCCCGGCCACATCGATGGTGACGTCAGCAATCCGTAGTGTTTCCGGGGCCTTCTGGTCACCGGGGCGCAGCCGGGCCCGGACCCTGGCCACGAGCTCGGCGGGCTTGAACGGCTTGGGAACATAGTCATCGGCCCCGGACTCGAGGCCGCGGACTACGTCCGAGGTGTCCGCCTTGGCGGTCAGCATCACGATCGGAACGTCAGACTCGGCACGGATCTGGCGGCAGACCTCGATGCCGTCAATCCCCGGAAGCATGAGGTCGAGCAGGACGAGATCGGGCTTTGAGGAGCGGAATACGTCCAGTGCCTGGCTCCCGTCGGCGCAGAAGACGGGCTCGAAGCCGTCATTGCGCAGCACAATACCGATCATCTCGGCGAGCGCCTCGTCATCATCCACTACCAGAATGCGTGCCTTCATAGTTATATATTCCCCCATTGAATTGGCTTTGTCGTATCGGCGGCCCACCGGCATGGCGCAGACCGGCCTGGCCCGGCCGTCCGGGACCCTGCGGATGCGCGCGCGATGGTTGTGACATTGGCTCGTTGTCCTGCAAGCTGTGGACAGAGGCGTACCCCGTCCGGACCGCAGGAGGAACCCGTGAACATCCCCATCTATCAGCGCGCCCTGGGCAGTGACTTTGCCCGATTGCAGCCGGAACTCCAAGAGTACTTTGCCTTGGCGCCGGGATCAGGCCACTACGGCGTCGGCGAGGGGGTGTTCGACGTCGTCGGCTGCCGCCAGGCCTGGCTGCGTCCCCTGCTGCGGCTCACCGCCGGCGAGCAGGCCTTCTTCCCCGAGTTCGGCGGGGACGTGCGTTTCCGGATCGAGAACCACGCACATCTGGACCCGTTCGGCAGGTCCAGCCTGACGGCCCGGCGGGAGATCTTCTTCCCCAACATCACCCGGCTGTTCCAGGACACCACCAGCTTTGACGACACCGGGGGCAGACACGGGCTCGTGGACTATGTCGGCCGGCTCCGGCGGCTCGTTACCGACCTCAATCTCAGCGTCACGCCTGAGGGCCGGCTTCGCGGTGTGTCCGAGGCGTCCCGGCTGTTCCTGGGACCGCTCCGGATTCCGCTGCCGGCGGCCCTGGACGCCAAGGCCTACGCCGAGCAGTGGTGGGAGCCGCAGGACGGCGGCCGGCACCGGATCCAGGTGAAGGTGATCCAGCCCCAGCTCGGCCTGGTGCTCGTGTATGCCGGACACTTCGACTACCGGCTCGAACCCTACCCCGGCGGTGGTGGGACGCCGGGCTACCTGCCCGGCTACGCGCGTCCGGACGGCTGGGAGGGCCGGGTCTGACGCGGGAACCCTGCGGGCGGGCTAGCCAAGGGCGAGCTGGTTGAGCCCGTCCGCCACCTGGGTCAGCCGGGTCAGGACTGCCGTGGCCGCGGCCGGAGAGCGCCGCTCCAGACCATCCGACGGGGTGACCCGGATGGCTCCCAGCGTGGACGCGGGAAGGCCCAGCTGCCGCCACGGCCGCCACACGTTTTCCACGACGTCGCCAACCCGCGGCAGCGCCGCGGCGGGATCGGCGACGTCCAGCGCGCCGGCCCACAGCCGCTTGCCGTCTTCCACCGCGCCGGCCAGCTGTTCCCACTGGCGCGAGGTCAGGGCCCGAAGCGGCACGGCAATGCCGTCCGCGCCTGCAGCCAGGATCCGCTCGAACGGCGCTTCGACCTCGGAGACAGCCACCACGGTTTCGACGGCGCCCGCGGCCCGGAGCGCGTCGATGACAAGCTGCCAGGATTCGGTGACTTCCCGGCCCGGCACCGAGCGCAGGGTCCGGTAGCCGCTGGAGGTGGGAATGGTGCCGGCCAGCACGGAGGCAATTTCCGGTTCGTCGATCTGGACCACGATTCTGGCCCCGGGGGCGGCCGCTGCCACCCGTTTGAGGTAGCCTTCCACGCCTGCCGCGAGCGAAGCCGCAATGTCCCGGCGGGCGCCGTAGTCAATCAGTGCCCGCTCCCCGTTGTGCAGGTGCAGGCCTGCGGCCAGGCTGAGCGGCCCGCGAAGCTGGATCTTGATGTCCTCCGCCGGCGCTTCCTCGACGCCGATCACGTCCGCCAGGATGTTGATGTCCGTGGACAGCGCGGATTTGGCCCGCTGCAGGTCCTTGCCCGGACGGTCCACGAACCTCCAGCCGTGCGGCTGGACGTCGACCGAGAGTTCCACGAGCAGGGAGGCGGTCCGGCCCAGGGCGTCGGAGCCCACGCCGCGATCGGGAAGTTCGGCCAGGAACGGCAGGTGCGGACTGCCCAGCTCGCCGCGGATGATTCGGGCGGCCTCGGCCGGGTCCTCGCCGGGCCACGGGCCCAGGCCCGTCGCGGTTACCTGGGCGGGTGCGGGAACAGCTGCTGAAGCCATGGCTAGGCGTCCGCGGCGCGGGCCGCATCCGCGGAGCCAGAGGCCTGGGCGGCCTGGTGGTCTTCGGCGATGGCCTCGTGGTGGCGGATGACCTCGCCGATGATGAAGTTCAGGAATTTCTCCGCGAAGGCCGGGTCCAGGTGGGCCTCGGCGGCGAGGTGCCGGAGCCGGGCGATCTGGGCCGTTTCGCGGCCGGGGTCCCCGGCGGGCAGTTTGTGCGCGGCCTTGAGGAAGCCGACTTTCTGGGTCGCCTTGAAGCGTTCGGCGAGGAGGAAGACGAGGGTGGCATCGATGTTGTCGATGCTGGAGCGGATCGATAACAGCTCCGCCATCACCGCGGGATCCACGGAACCGGCCAGGGAACTCGCCGCCGGGTCGTAGGAATCGGTATCGGGAAGATTGAGGTTCTGCTCGGTCATTGATCCAGTCTAGGGGCACCGAAGCTAATGCCTCCTGCTGTTAAGCACACTGCTGTTAGGCACCACAGCAGGCCCGGGTGGCACAGGAAAAAGCGCGCAGGCAAAGCGCTACAGGCAAGCCGCACAGACAAAGCGCTACAGGCAAGCCGCCAGGCGAAAGGGACATGCCCGCCGTTCGTAGCGAACGGCGGGCATGTCCCTTAGGCAGTGTTCCTAGCTGTGCAGCACGGCCCGAGCAGTGTGCCTAGCTGTGCAGCACGGCCCGGAACGCCTCGCGC
>JBKPJW010000535.1:0-1603 GCA_046730875.1 Actinomycetota bacterium
CCTTGGGTGCGCTGTCAACCAGGTCCTTGGCTTCCTTGAGGCCCAGGGAGGTGATGGCGCGAACTTCCTTGATCACTGCGATCTTCTTGTCGCCAGCAGCTTCGAGGATGACGTCGAAGTCAGTCTTCTCTTCGGCTTCCTCAGCGGCAGCGCCACCGGCGGGGCCGGCAACGGCTACAGCAGCAGCGGTAACTTCGAAGGTCTCTTCGAAGAGCTTGACGAACTCGGAGAGCTCGATGATGGTCAGTTCCTTGAAAGCTTCAATGAGCTCTTCGTTGGTGAGCTTCGCCATGGTGTGGCGTCCTTCCTATAGTGGTGCCCGGCGGCCCTGAGGCTCGCTGTTGCACCGGAGTCTTATGGAGAAGAGGACTAGTTCTCTTCGGGGGCTGCGGCTTCGGCCGGTGCTTCGGCCTCGGCTGCTGCATCTGCTGCGGGAGCTTCTTCAGCGGCGGGTGCTTCGGCTGCTGCCGGAGTACCGTTCGCTTCTTCAAGCTTGAGGCGCAGTGCGTCGATGGTGCGTGCAGCAGCGGCAGCAGGAGCCTTGAGGATGCCTGCAACCTTGGCGAGCTGCAGCTCACGGGACTCGAGTGCTGCCAGGGCAGCAACTTCGGTGGCGTTCAGTGCCTTGCCCTCGAAGTAACCGGTCTTGATGACCAGCTGCTTGTTGGCCTTGGCAAAATCCGTCAGGCTCTTGGCAGCGGCAACTGCGTCACCCTTGATGAACGCGATTGCAGTGGGGCCGGCGAGCTGACCGTCGAATGCTTCGACACCAGCTTCCTTGGCTGCAATTGCGGTCAGGGTGTTCTTGACGACCGAGAACTTGGTTTCCTGGCCGAGAGAAACACGCAGCTGCTTGAGCTGTGCAACGGTGAGCCCACGGTATTCGGTCAGGACAGCGGCGGTCGATTCCTTGAAATCGTTAGTGATCTCAGCTACTGCTGAAACCTTGCTAGGCGTTGCCATAACCCTCCTTCCGGGGATAGTGCCGGTATGTCCGGGTCCCCGCTCAAAAGAGCTAAAAACTAAAAAACGCCCCGCGCAGATGCACGGGGCTTGTCTCGACGCGGTCCATGACCACGGAGCTTTGCTTCGTTCACCTGCGCCGGCCGCCCTATGTTCAGGGTCCTTCGTCCGGAAATCCACTGCGCTCTCCCGGCGCGACTGCAGAAGTGAGTCTTGCATGGGAGAGTGGATTTCCAACAACCGACGGTCTTTGGTCCCCCCAGCTTACGCGAGACCGTGCGGGTGTTCCAAATCGGGGCCAATCGGCGTCCTGCGTCAGCTGACGTTCGGGCCGAAGTCGGGCAGTTCCTTCTGCCACAGGCCGGTCACGCCCGCTGTGGTGAATCCGAGCTGCTGGTTGACCTTCAGGAGGTAGCGGTTCTCCGGGGCGTTCCACGTGTAGAGCACCCGCGCGTCGGGAAACTGTTCGCTCAGCCGTTCCATGTTGGCGAGCTTGATCAGCAGGCCCAGCTTGTTGCCGCGGTGTTCCTGCAGCACCACTGTGTCGTCCTGGAAGACGACGTCCGGGCGCAGGGCCAGGACGCTGATGGTGGTCAGGCCCACGAGCGTTCCACTGGCGATGTGCTCGACGGCGGTGACC
>JBKPJW010000536.1:0-7372 GCA_046730875.1 Actinomycetota bacterium
GTACTGGAGGCAGGGGAAGGCCGAGCTGTAAGCGACGCTTCCGCAGGTTTTGCCGTTCTCACACTGAGGCTCCCGCAGGTTTTGCCGTTCTCACACTGAGGCTCCCGCAGGTTTTGCCGTTCTCACACTGAGGCTCCCGCAGGTTTTGCCGTTCTCAGACTGACGCTCCCGCAGGTTCTGTCATTCTCAGACTGACGCTCTCGCAGGTTCTGCCGGACTTGCGGCCGCGGCCGCTGCTTTGCCGTCGCTTAGCGGTTGGACCCTTCCCGAACTTCGCAAGCTCAGTTCGGGGCCCTCGGGTCCGCCCTTCCCCCCGCCGCCTCGTTCGGCCGCGGGCGGCCTCTCTCCGCTCTGGTCGGCGATGCGCTCCTTTGCAAAGCACCGGCAGCGGCCTTGTGGTCGGCTCACCTTTTGCAAAGGGGCGATTGGGGGGCCTAGTGGTCGGCTCACCTTTTGCAAAGCGGCGATTGGGGCCTAGCGGGCACCTCACCTTCGGTGCGTCCCCCACGTCCTTGCCCGCTCTTTCTCCTCCGGTTAACCCTCGCTTTCCCTGCCCGTTTTTTGGGGTGGGTAGGGTTCCGGGGTGGGTTCTTTTCCTTTGCTTCCTAATCCTTTGCTTCCGGATCGGGGTGGGCGGCGGGTCTTTGTCGCTTTGGGGGATTCCTTCACCGAGGGCGTGGGCGACTACGATCCCCGGTTCCCCAACGGTGTGCGGGGCTGGGCCGACCGGGTCGCGGAAAGGCTGGCCAGGGCACAGCCTGGGTGGGAGTACGCCAATCTGGCCATTCGGAGCAAGCGGCTGCGCCATATCGTCGGTGAACAGCTCGGCCCTGCCCTGGCCATGGAGCCGACGCTCGTCACGCTGTACGCCGGCGGGAACGACATCCTGGATTTCGGCACGGACATCGAATCCCTCATGCAGGACTATGAGTCCCTGGTGGCCCGGCTCGCCGCAACGGGAGCCACGGTGGTGCTGTTCACCGGCTTCGATGTCAAGGTCTCCGCCCTGCTGGAGCCGCTGAAGAAACGTAACGCCTTCTATAATCGCCGCGTCCGTGAGATCGCCGGCCGTTACGGCGCGGTGCTGGTGGACTACTGGTGCTTCGAGGCATTCCATGACCCGCGGATGTGGGACTCTGACCGGCTGCACATGTCCAAGGCAGGCCACAAATACCTTGCCTCACAGGTACTGGACCATCTCGGCGTGCCCCACAAGATCAAGCCCAGGCAGTGGGATCCGCCGGTGAAGCAGGGCCTGCTGGCGTGGGAACGCCGGCAGCGCCGCTGGGTGCACGACTGGGTCCTGCCCCTGTTCGGGCGGAAGATCCGCGGTGTGACCCTTGGCGACCAGCTCCGGCCGCGCTGGCCCGAACCGGTAAAGATCCCGCGCAAGGCGGGCCTGAAGAAGCTGCTGCAGGCTCAGCGCAACGGCGGTGAGGCCGGCGCCGGGTAGGCGTCCGGAGTCAGGTGTCCAGCAGGTTTTCGTAGCCCGGAGCCACCCTGTTGGCATGGAATTCCATGACCTCGAAGTCAGCCACACCGTTGACGTAGAACGGATCCTTAGCAAGGGACGCGTCCAGGCTGGCCCGGTCCGCGTTGGAGAGCAGCAGGCCGCCGGTGCGGGGGATCTTGCGTCCTGCGACCATGAAGATGCCGTCGTCGAAGGCCGCCTGCAGCCACGTCACATGCGCCGGGAGGTGGAACTCCACAATGTCGTCGGGGACCTTATATGTCAGGGAGACTACGTACATGCGGCCAGCCTACCGGTAGCTGGCCGGGGACAGGCGGGAACTTTTCCGGGAATCCGGGTCGAAGTTGAACCGTCAAGCTTCCAATCTCCTAGAATGTAGCCATGACCGAATCGCGCTGGCTCAACGCCGACGAACGCCGGGCCTGGCTCGCCCAGCTCAGCATCAACACGCTGCTGCCGGCCGCCCTGGACACCCAGCTCCATTCCGCGGGCAAGCTGTCCCTGTTCGACTACAACGTGCTGGCGATGCTTTCGGAGGCCGAGGGGCGCTTTCTGCCCATGAGCGAGCTCGCCGCGCGCACCAGCGCCTCCCTGTCCCGGCTCTCCCACGTGGTCACTAAGCTGCAGAACCGCGGCTGGCTTGAGCGGCGGCCGCATCCGGGCGACGCCCGCGTCACCACCGCGCACCTGACCGACGCCGGGATGGCGACGATCGTGAAGCTCGCCCCGGGCCATGTTGACGCCGTCCGGTCGCTCTTCCTCGACGCCTTGAGCCCGGAGGACGTCGCAGACCTGGCCCGGATCGGCGAGAAAATCGTGGCCCGCCTCGACGACGACCACTGGATCCTGCGCGAAAGCTGACTGGGCCGCCGTCGGGCACCCCCCGTCTTTGTTGCTCGCAGCAACTGCTGGCAGACTTGACCCATGGATTTCACGTCCCGCTATGTAGCCCTTGGAGACTCCTTTACCGAAGGCGTCGGCGACGACGACCCCACCCGGCCCAACGGCGTCCGGGGCTGGGCGGACCGGGTAGCAGAGCGGCTCGGCGCGGCCGATCCGGGGTTCGGGTACGCGAACCTTGCCATCCGCGGCAGGAAACTCCGCCAGATCATGGCCGAGCAGGTTGATGCCGCCGTCGCCCTCAAGCCCACCTTGGTCAGCATTTACGCCGGCGCCAACGACATCCTCCGGCCCAAAATCGACATCGATGACCTGCTCGCGGAGTATGACGCCGGCATCCGGAAGCTGGCGGCCACCGGTGCCACCGTGGTGATGTTCACCGGCTTCGACGCGCGGGGATCCAAGATTTTCGGCACCATGCGCGGCCGTACGGCCATCTACAACGAACTGGTCCGCGGAATCGCGGGGGACCACGGTGCCCTGCTGGTCGACTACTGGCGCTTCAGCGAATACTACGACTGGGGGATGTGGGCCACGGACCGGATGCACATGTCCCCCGCCGGCCACGCGAACATGGCCAAGCGCGTCCTCACGGTCCTGGAACACGACCACTCCATTGACGTTCCGCCCATGACGCCGGTGCCGGAACTGAGCCGCGTGGATGCCCTCCGCGCCAACGGCCGGTGGGTCCGCGAATTCGCCGGCCCCTGGGTTGTCCGGCGCGTCACCGGCAAGTCCTCGGGCGACGGCCTCGAGCCGAAGTACGGTCAGCTGACCCACGTCTAGAACGGCAATCTAGGCGCGGAATCCCGGCGTCGCGAGCAGTTCTCCATTGCGGCGGACGGCGAGTACATCGATCGTCCAACCGTTCGTGGCCCGGTGCAGCATCGCGGTTCCACCCGCAACAATCGCGGTTGCGAGGACGTCGGCTGTGACGATGTCCGCCGCGGCCACGGAGACCTGCACGAACTCGGCTGCGCGGGCGCCCGCGGTCCAGATGTGGTCGCCCCGCTCCGCCGAGCCTGAGGTCGCCAGGGCGCGCCTGGTGCCGGGTCCGCCCAGCGCGTAGCCGGCAAGCAGCGCCGAATGGTCCTTCGGGTCAACAACTCCGGCCGCCCACGGGGCGCAGCTACCCGGAACGGGCGAGCCCGTCACCAGCACGTCGCCGCCGGCGTTCAGGCACCAGTCAGTAATCCCCCGGGCTTCCAGCGCCTCACCGGCCTGCCCGATCGCATAACCCTTGATAATGCCGGAGAGATCCAGCACACCGTCGGGGCGCTCCGGGGAGAAGGCGCCCTCCGTCATCAGCCGCCAGCTGAGGGCATCGGCGTAGCGCTCCCGCATCCCGGCGGATGATTCCCGAAGCGAGAGCTCCCCGCGTGCCAGCCTGCTGACCTCGGAACCGGGCCGGTACAGGCTGTAGGTTTCATCGGACCGGGCGAACACCCGTTCGACGGCGGCAGCCGCGGCGTCGAGCGCACCATGCGTTCCCCGGGCCGTTCCCGGGAGGGCGCCGGCTGGAACGGTCAGGGAGACTACGGTGCCCATGGAGCCAAACGTCCTGGCCATTAGGGCCGGGCCGCCCAGCTCAGAGGTTGGCTGCATCGAGAGCCG
Source organism: Actinomycetota bacterium (assembly GCA_046730875.1). Lineage (GTDB taxonomy): Bacteria > Actinomycetota > Actinomycetes > Actinomycetales > Micrococcaceae > Arthrobacter. Next base: position 3,986 of record JBKPJW010000536.1, read on the forward strand.
CCTGCAAGGAGTTCAAGTACGCATCGGAAGTCACAGTGGCGCCGCTGATGGTCTGCACGTTCGCTGACTGGGCCTGGAGTACCTCCGTGCGCAGCAGCGGTGCGGCCCGGTTGCTGATTTGTACGGACTTGCGTTCGGCGTCGGTCAGCTGGAGCGCCGTGACATCAGTGATTTTTCCGGCCTGCACCGTGATCTGTACCTGGACCGGGCCGAACCGGGTCTGGACGACAGAGCCGGCGTATGTCCCGCCAGCCTTGGCCGAAGCACCCGTGGTGCCGGCGCCCGACGAGCCGTTCGTTCCCAACGATTCGGTGCCCGAACCGGCAGTACCGGCCGCCCCGGCCGTGCCCGTCGCTGTGCTCGCGACGGAGCTGCCGGTCTCGGCCACGTGAACGCCTGACTGCCAGCCTGCAATGAGGATGCCGGCGGAGGCCAGGGCTGCTGAAACTGCTGCGCGGGTTCTCACCAGTCGAACCTTTCGTAGTGGAGTTGATCTTCCCGGACGCCGGCTGTGCGGGCGTCCTCAAGCACGCTGTGCGCCCAGGAGGAGGGACCGCAGACGTAGACGTCGGCATCGGCGATTTTGGGGTGGTAACTGGCCAGCCGGTGGCCGGCGCGCGCGGAGTTCTCCGGCAGCCATGTCCGGATGCCGGCCGGGCGGGAACCTGTCAGGTGGAAGAGCGTGGCGCCGCGCTGCTGACAGAGAGCGAGAATTTCCTCGCCCAGGTAAAGCTCCGATTCACTGTGTCCGCGGAGAATGACCGTGGCGTTCCCGGGCTGAAACGGCGTGCTCTCCAGCAGGGCGCGGATCGGGGTGATGCCGATCCCGGCCCCGACCATGACTACGTGGTTGCGGCTCCGCGCTGCCGTGCTGAACAGCCCGTACGGACCTTCCAAAGCCACCTTGGTGCCGGGCTTCAGCGACGCGAGTTGGGCCGAACCCCTGCCCAGATTGCGGACGGTGATCCGCAGCGTGCCCTGGCCGCCGGCGTCGAACGTGACGGGGTCGGCGGAAAGGCTGAACGGATGCGGATGCCACCACAGCCCAGGAGCCAGGAACCTCCAAATAAGGAACCGGCCGCCGCTGCCTGCCAACCGGTCAAGGTGCAGGCCGGACATCTCGATGCTCACCACTCCGGGCGCCACCCCGACCACCCGCTGGACGGTCAGTTGGTGCCGGAACGTTGCCACCAGCGGCTGCATCACGCGGTAGCAAAGCAGGGCGACGCCCGTTGCGATGCACAGGGCCAGCCAGTACCAGCGCTGCCAGGTGCCCTCGGCAAAGAGCCCGCCCACACTGAACTGGTGGGGGAGCGAAGTCAAGACCGCCGCGTACGTCAGCAGATGGACGGCGTACCAGAATTCGTAAGGGAACCGGCGTCGGACGGCAACGAGGGAGGTGACCACGACGGCGATGAACAGGAGCATGGATATGTAGGCCAGCCACATGTCGGGAACGAGGACCCACAGCGCCACCGCCTCGCTGAAAGGATCCAGACCTTCCGCCATGCCGTAGCCGAGTGCAATGAGAATCCCGTGGGCGAGCAGGAGGTACAGGGCAGGCTTGCCCAGCTTCCGGTGGAACTCCAGGGCACGGTCGTGGCCGACTGTGTGGTCGATGAGTGGAATGCGCGCTGCCAGGAGCAGCATGAGCAGCACCAGGTCCATGCCGGTGAGCCCTGCAACAATGCCCAGCGCTGTGAAGGAGCCGGCGGGAGTCGAGAAGCCGGCCGCTCCGCCGTCGGCCAGCCACAAAGCGGCGGCGCCTGCCAGAGACGACCAGAACAGGACCGTCAGCAGATCCGTTCCCAGCAACCGCCGGCGATGCTGTCCCATAAACGGGTTCTCAGCGGCACTGCGACTGCGGCGAAGCTCGGGACGCGTCGTCAGAAGTTGTGTGTTCATGGACCCAGAGTCGCCCCGACGCCTATCATTTGGCTGTGAAAATGCTTCGTTCGGCATATGACCTGGGAGGACCCGGACCCCTTGCGCTGACCGGCCGAGGGGTACGCACCCCCTACACCATGCAGGGATGGATTGGTCTTTAATTCCTCGAACTCGTAGACTTGGTAGGCGCTAGGTGGCGCGGAGCGTGTGCAATTGCTCCGGTTGGCAGGATTCGTCTGAGAAATCGACGGTCTTGAAGGCCGGTAGTTAGGGGCTCAAGTTGCGCGCATTCCTGTATTCGCCCAGCATCCCGGCACTTCGCAACGGCTGTCCAAAGGACCGTCAGCGCCAGGTGCCCGTGGCCCACAATCTTCGCCGCAGTGAGGAACCAGCCGGTTTGTGCCGTCTGCCTAATCCCGCGGAAGCCGTGATTGGGGGTGGGAGCCGGATGCGGACGCCGCCTAACGCACGGTCAGCGGGAACTCCGTTGGCCGTTTCATATATTTTTGAGGAGAGTCGTCATGGCAGCACACTGCCAGGTGACCGGAGCCGAGCCGGGCTTTGGACACAGCATTTCGCACTCGCACCGCCGCAACAAGCGCCGGTTCGACCCGAACATCCAGAAGAAGCGCTACTGGGTTCCGTCCCTGCGCCGTAACGTCACGCTGCAGGTCTCTGCTCGTGGCATCAAGACCATCGACGTACGCGGCATCGACGTAGTCGTCGCCGCAATCCTGGCACGAGGAGTGAAGCTCTAATGGCAAAGGACAAGGACGTACGTCCGATCATCAAGCTCAAGTCGACCGCGGGCACGGGCTACACCTACGTGACGCGCAAGAACCGTCGTAACGACCCGGACCGCCTGGTTCTGAAGAAGTACGACCCCAAAATCCGCCAGCACGTCGAATTCCGAGAGGAGCGCTAAACACATGGCTAAGAAGTCAATGATCGCTAAGAACGAACAGCGTAAAATCATCGTTGAGCGCTATGCTGCAAAGCGCCTCGAGCTGAAGAAGGCTCTGGTTGATCCCAACTCAACCGACGAAGTACGCGAAGCTGCTCGCCTCGGCCTGCAGAAGCTGCCCCGCAACGCCTCACCGGTACGTCTGCGTAACCGCGACATCATCGATGGCCGCCCGCGCGGTACCTTCCAGAAGTTCGGCATCTCCCGTGTTCGCTTCCGCGACATGGCTCACCGCGGTGAGCTCCCGGGCATCACGAAGTCTTCCTGGTAATTCAGCACCCCTGAAGCCAGTGGCTTGAGAAGGGCCGGCAACCATATGGTTGCCGGCCCTTCTCGCATTTAACGCCCGGATGCGGTCGCAGGCCTTGCTTGTGAACCGGAGGGTCGCCGCCGGGGTAAGGGGCCGGACGCCGCGGGCCGGCTGGCGGTTTCGGCTTGGGAGGTCGGCGCCCGTCGGGGGTTTGGTGATGTAGTGCACAGGTTTGGTTTGTGGTGTGGGGGCGGGGTTGGGGTGTGTGGCGGGGTGTTTTGGCTTG
>JBKPJW010000537.1:0-1384 GCA_046730875.1 Actinomycetota bacterium
ACCAACGACTCAGACGACTCAGACGACTCAGACGACCCAACCGACGAGTCGGCCGACATCCCAACTGACGACCTCGCCGACACCCTCACGGGCCGCCGAACCAACGACCCCGCCAACGACCCCGCCGACGACCTCGCCAACGCCCTCACAGGCCGCCGAACCAACGACCCCTCAGACGACCCCGCCGACAACCTCACAGGCGCCGCACTGACGGCTCCGTCAACGCCCTAAGCCTCGGCTACCGGCCGGGATTCACTGCTGGTAGGTGATGTAGGCCTCGTACTGAACCCGCCATTTGTCGGCATCCTTGGGATCAGGCACGGTGGTAGTGAGGAACTGGACGCTTGTCACCTGGCCCTTGAGGTACTTCAACCATTTGGTCACCTCTTCCGCAACGTCGCGATCCAGCTGGGCTACGTGGTGCACCTGCATTGCCATGGCGGCCTCCGGGTACGTCGGGATTCGGTGCAGTGACTGTACCCGCCAGCGCCCCCGCTCGGCCAGAGGTTTCCGCGCACCAGAGAGTGCCGGGCGTCAGGAGCCAGTTCCGGCGGCTGCCTGGCCAAGGCCGGCTTCCCCGCCGCCCGGCACGGCAGCGCCCGGCAAAGCAGCGCCCGGCAAGGCAGCATCCGGCAAGGCAGCGTCAGGGCGGGCCTCGTCCACACTCGCGCCACTGGAGGTCAAACCTCCAGGCGTGCTGCCCTCCCCCACGATCACCGCCAGCACTCCGAGCCCCGCATGGGCGGCCAGGACGGCCGGGAGGGCGCTGATCTGGGCCGGCGGGCAGTCCGGCAATGCTGCGGCCAGGCGCCGGGCAAGCTCCTCTGCCTCGGCCCGGTTGCCGAAGTGGTGCACAGCCAGGCGCGCCTGCCCGGCGGGGCGTGCGGAGGCGTCGGCGGCAACGATCTCTTCCAGCCGCGCGATGGCCCTCGCCCCGGACCGGACCTTTTCCAGCGGGATGATCCGGCCGTCCTCAACGGCAAGAATGGGCTTGATGGAGAACACGGTCCCCCAGAGTGAGGCCGCCGCCCCGATCCTGCCACCCCGCCGCAGCTGTTCCAGGCTCGGAACATAGAAGTACACCTTGGTGCGGTCCAGCCGGTCCTGCGCGAAGGCCAAGACGCCGGCCGCGCTGCGGCCGTCGGCCGCCGCGACAACAGCGCCCTGCACGCCCATTCCCTGGGCCATTCCGACCGTCCGGGAGTCCAGGACCTCTACCGGGATGCCGACCCGTGCGGCGGCCAGGCGTGCGGCGTCGGCAGTCCCGGATAGTGCCGCGGAGATATGGATCGAGACCACGGATTGGAAGCCTCGCTCGCTAGCCGCCCGGTAGGCGTGTTCAAACTGTCCGGGTGAAGGACGGGAGGTCTTGACAGGCTTGCCG
>JBKPJW010000538.1:0-5230 GCA_046730875.1 Actinomycetota bacterium
GTTCGGCACGGCGACGGCCACCGACAGCACGCCGGTGGCGCGCTCATCCGCGGAATAGGCGTAGTCGACGCCGGGTTCTGGCAGGCGTGCGCGTAGCGCATCGGCCGTAAACGTACTCTCTTCATGGCCGGAGGCGACGGCCGCGGCAGCCACCTGCCGGAGTTCTGCCTCCGAGACCGAGGCGAGCAAGATTTTCCCGGCCGCTCCGACCGTGAGGGGGAGCCGCTTTCCCAGCGGCAGGTCGTAGCGGAGTGGCGAATCGCCGTCGACGCGTGCCACCAGGATCCTTTCAAAGCCAAGCCTCGTGTACAGCGAGGCCGTGAGTCCCGTCTGGGAGGCCACCTGCTGAAGGATCGGCCGGGCGGCCACCACCAGGGGGTCATTCTCCAGGTAGCTGCGGGCCGCCGGCAGCACCGCAGGACCGATCCGGTAGGACTTGTCCGTCTGGCTGACCATGCCGAAATCCTGGAGCACCCGGAGAATCCGCAGCGTGGTCGGCAGGCTCATGCCGCAGGTCCTGGCCAGATCGCTCAGGCGCTGGGGCCGCTCCGCGCGCTGCAGTTCGGCGAAAACCTCCATCGCCCTGGACAGGGAACGCATGTTCCCGGCCTTGGGGCCGCCCTCGTCAGCGGACCCGGCTGAGTGTGTGGAAGTCACCGTCATTCTTTCATTCTATGTAACTTCGTTGCGCTTGACAGGTCGCTGTGTCCCCTGTCACTATTTCTTCAGACGAAACATTCTTTCATTCTATGAAATGAATGAACACGGAACGTAAGAAGGAAACGATGACAACGGAGTCACTACTGACTAAACCCGAGCGCGCGCTCCGCGTCGCTCCGTCCGTGCTTACGGGCATTGGCGCCTTCACAGCCGTCGGCGTCTACGTCCTGGTCAGTTCGGTCGGCCTCGGCCTGTGGACATCGCTCGGACCCGGACCCGGCATGTTCCCGTTCGCCATGGGGGCCGTGCTGGTCTCAATGTCGGCGCTCTGGCTGGTCCAGGAACTGCGCCGGCCGAGCGAGCGGGCCGAGGGGGTGGACCGGGGCGTCGTGATCGCAGTGGTGGTCAGCCTTGTTGTCCTGGCCTCGGTCATGGATCTGCTGGGCTTTCAGCTGAGCATGTTCCTGTTCCTGCTCTACCACCTGAAACTGCGCGGCAAACGGACCTGGGTGTCCTCGCTGATCATCGCCCTCGCCGGAAGCGTCGGCGCGTTCTACGCCTTCAACTACGGCCTGAACGTCGCCCTTCCCGTTTCCGCCTTCACTCCGCTGAACCTGATCGGACTCTAGACGTGGATACCCTCAACGAACTGCTCGGCGGCTTCGCCGCCGCCATGACCTGGCAAAACCTGATATTCGCCTTCCTGGGCTGCCTGCTGGGCACCATCATCGGAGTTCTTCCCGGTGTTGGCCCGGTGGCCGGCGTGGCCCTGCTCATCCCGCTCACCCTGAACCTGGATCCCGTCGGCTCCATCATCATGCTGTGCGCCATCTTCTACGGCACCCAGTACGGCGGAACCATTACCAGCGTCCTGTTGAACACGCCGGGTGAGGCGTCGTCGGCGATCACCACGATCGACGGCTACGCGATGACCAAACTCGGCAGGGCAGGTGCGGCGCTGACCCTGGCCGCCGTGGGATCCTTTGTCGGCGGAACCATCGCCACCATCGGCCTGGTGGCCGCCGCCAAGCCCCTGGGAGAACTGGGCCTGCTCGTCGGGCCGCCGGAGTTCTTCGCGCTCATGGTCGTCGGCATATCCCTCCTCGTCGCCCTGGCCGGCAAGTCCATGGTCAAGGCCCTGATCTCCGGAGCCCTGGGCCTGCTGATCTCCATGGTCGGCATCGACCCCGTCGCCGGCGCCCCGCGCTTCACCTTCGGGATGGACCGGCTCCTGGACGGCGTCAGCTTCGTGGCCGTCATCGTCGGCGTCTTCGGACTCTCCGAGATCCTCTCCTACCGCAAGGGCGCCGAAACTCCGGTGGTTCACGCCCCCGGACTGCGCTCACTGCTCCCCACCCGGACGGAATGGCGCCGCAGCGCCCCCGCCATGGCCCGCGGCACCGGCGTCGGCTTCGGACTCGGCCTCATTCCCGGCATGACCGGATCGGTGTCCTCCCTGCTGTCCTACGCCGCAGAAAAGAAGTTCTCCCGCTTCCGCCACCAACTCGGCAAGGGCGCGGTGGAAGGCGTGGCCGGACCGGAAACAGCCAACAACGCCCACGCCAACGCCGCCCTGATCCCGCTGTTCACCCTCGGCATCCCGGCCTCCCCGACCATCGCCGTGCTGATGGGCGCATTCCTGCAGCAGGGCCTCACCCCCGGACCCACCCTCTTCACCGAACACTCCGACATCGCCTGGGCCATCATCGCCAGCCTCTTCATCGGCAACCTGCTGCTGCTCCTGCTCAACGTCCCGCTGGTGGGCCTCTGGACCTCTATCCTGCGCGTCCCCACCCCCATCCTGACCGCCCTGATCCTGCTGTTCATGGTCATCGGCGCCTACACCATCAACTTCAGCGTCTTCGACGTCTTCGTCATGATCGGCTTCGGCCTGCTCGGCCTGGCCCTGAGGAACCTGGACATCCCGCTGGCGCCGATGGTGCTCACCCTGGTGCTGGGCCCGCTGATGGAACGCTCGCTGCGCGAATCGCTGGAAATCTCCCAGGGCGACTTCAGCGTCTTCACCAGCCGTCCCATCTCCGCCGTACTGATCGGCCTGGGCGTGCTGATCATCTGCAGCCCGCTGCTGAAGTTCCGCAAGCCCAAGGCCCTCACCGAGGACCCCGAAGCCTAAACCCTGCCCACCCCACACCCGAACACCTATAACCCCACACATTTCTTCAAAGGAGAAGACCCTTGTCACGCAAGAAAATCACCGCAGCCTTCGCCGCAGCAGCACTCATCGCCCTCACCGGCTGCGGCGCCAACGCCAGCGCCAATAACGCCGCCGGGGACGACTTCCCGAAGAAGGGCAAGTCCATCGACCTGGTGGTGGCCTTCTCCTCCGGCGGAGCCGTGGACACCGCAGCCCGCCTCGTTCAGCCCATCCTGGAGAAAGAGCTCGGCACCAATGTCGAGGTCATCAACAAACCCGGCGCCGGCGGACAGATCGGCTACACGGCACTGACCAGCGCCAAGCCCGACGGATACACCATCGGTGCCACCGGCTCACCGTCAGTGGTGGTCTCACCGCTGGACCCGGCCCGCGGCGCCAAGTACACCCGCGTCAGCTTCCAGCCCCTGGGTCGCCAGGTCATCGACCCCGCCGTCATCGCCGTCCAGCCCGACAGCCCCTACAAAACGCTGAAGGAACTCCTGGACGCCGCCAAGGCCCAGCCGAAGTCCATGACCGCCAGCACCACCGGCCTGCAGACCGGCGAACACTTCGCCCTGGCCCAGATCCAGGAATCCACCGGCTCCGAGTTCGCCCCGGTGCACTTCTCCGAAGGCGCCTCGCAGGCCACCACGGCGTTCCTCGGCAAGCACGTGGACGTCCTCGTCGCCAACGTCAGCGACGTGACCGACCTGACCAAGCAGGGCAAGGCCCGGGTCCTGGGCATCATGACCGCCGAGCGCTCACCGGCACTGCCGGACGTTCCCACCTTCAAGGAATCCGGGTACGACGTCGAAGCCGGCACCGTCCGCGGTTACTCCGCACCGGCAGGGCTGCCGGACGCCGTCGCCAAGAAGATCGAAGCGGCCCTCCAGAAGGCCATCGAGGACCCCGCCGTCGTCCAGAAGATGGAGGACCTCGGCCTGCAGACCAGCTACCTCGCCGGCAAGGACTACGAGCAGTTCTGGGCCGGACAGGAAGAGGACTTCAAGAAGGTCCTCCCGCTGGTTCAGAAAAAAGACTAGTCATCCCGCCAGCCACCACCCACGGAAGAACCCACCATGACAACTCCCGTCCTAGAAGCCGTCAACGCAGACTTCAGCCGCCCCGACCAAGACGTGATTGACCGGCTCGCCAAACTGCCCGCCGCCAACATCGGCGACGCCATGGACCGCCTCGGCATCGCGGACTCCGCCATCCAGGCCATCTGGACCGGCGCCCGCCTCGCCGGACCGGCCTTCACCGTGTGGACCCGCCCCGGAGACAACCAGGGCATCCACCGCGCGCTGCAGCTCGCCCGCGCCGGCGACGTCATCGTCGTCGCCGGCGGTGGAGACGAATCCCGGGCACTGCTGGGTGAACTCATCGGCGAACGCGCCATCAACCTTGGCCTCGCCGGCTTCGCCCTGGACGGCGCCGCACGCGACGCCGAAGCTCTCGCGGAGATCGGCATGCCCGTCTTCGCCCGCGCCATCACCCCGGCAGGCCCGTACAAGAACGGCCCGTCCCGGCTGGGTACCCCGATTTCCTTCGGCGGGGTCCCCGTCCTCCCGGGGGACATCATCATCGGCGATTCCGACGGCGTCGTCGTCATCCCCAGGGAACAGGCAGCCAACGTCGCTGAAGCGGCCGAAGCCGTCTTCGCCGACGAAACCAACCGCCGCGCCGCCATCGTCGCCGACCGCCACTCAACAGAAAAGACACAGGACAAATGACAGCGTGCACCGTCATCGGCCTCGGTGAGGCCGGAGCCACCTACGCGGCCGCCCTCGTCGCCGCAGGCCACAACGTGACAGGATTCGATCCCGTCGCACCATCCACCCCGGCCGGCGTCACCCGGGCCGCAACCGCAGCAGCAGCCTGCGCGGGCGCGGACATTGTCCTCGTCTTCACCGGAGCGGCCGCCGCGCGAAGCGTGGCCCAGGAATGCCTGCCGGTCCTGTCTGCCGGCAGCTGCTACGCCGACTTCACGTCATCTTCGCCGCACGTCATGCAGGAACTGGGCCAGCTGCCCGGCGCAGCGCTCTTCGCCGACGTCGCCATTCTCGGACCCGTCCCCACGCAGGGTGTAAAGACACCCCTGATGGTCAGCGGCCCGGGGTCCCGGGCAGTTGCCGAGCTCCTGTCGCCGCTGGGCGCCGACGTCGAAATCGCCGACGGCGAGCCCGGGGCCGCCATGGCCCACAAGCTGCTCCGCAGCGTCCTGATGAAGGGCATGGCCTCCATCGTGGTCGAAGCAGTCACCGCCGGACGGGCCGCCGGCCTGGAAGACTGGATCCGGGCCCAGATCGCCCGGCAGCTCGCCGGCGACGGCCAGGCTGTCATCGACAGGTTCCTCACCGGCACGGCCAAGCACGCAGTGCGCCGCTCCAAGGAGATGCAGGACACCGCCAGCTA
>JBKPJW010000539.1:0-2875 GCA_046730875.1 Actinomycetota bacterium
GCGCTAGGCTGTGTCCGTTGGGTCCCCCTGTGTCCTTGGGTCCGTACGCGCGGGCCTGTTTTTGACAGGCAGTGGCTGTCTGGACTGCCGGAAAGGCTGTGCACCGTGAGCAGTCCCGAGGAGCCGCACGGCCCGGTACCGCCACTGCCCGGGCACGAGCCCAGGCGGGGTCAGCCGGCGTCCGGACAGCCGCCTGTGCCCTACTACGCGGCCCCGCCGGTACCGCCCGGCTACGGCGTGCCGCCCAACTACACTCCTCCCGCCAACGGGATGCCGCCCTACGGCCCGCCGTCTTACGGCGGCCCGGGCCAGCCGACGCCGAAAAAGAGCCGCAAGGCACTGTGGATTGTCCTGGGGATCGTCGGCGGGGTGCTGCTGCTGGTGACGGTCGGCGTCGTCGTCCTGCTCAATGTGGTGGGCGGAGCCACCAACCAGGCCAGGGGCCTCGCGGACGAGTTCACCAGGCTGATCATCGCCGGCGACGTCAACAGCGCCTATGAGAAGTACCTGGATCCGGCCCTCAGGCGACAGATTTCCCGGCGGGAGTTTGCCGCCGGCGTGGAAAGCCTGGAGCTGGACGGCAGCTGCAAACCAAATTATTCAAGCCTCAACGTCAGCTCCAATGACGGCACCAACGCCGCCGACGTCGCTGGCTCCATCAACTGCGACACCAAAAGCGTGGAGCTCGCCTACCGTTTCGAGGGCCGCGACGAGTTGAAGATGGTCAACATCCGGCTGCGGCCGCAGCGCTGACCTCAACCCTCGAACGAAGGCGCTCCCGTGCTGCTGCACGGGAGCGCCTCACAGGTCTGGACTCTGTTCCGGACTCTACGCTGCAGATTCTCTGTTAAGAGTCCTTGATCTGGAAAAGTGCGCCGTCCTAGTGGTTGGTAGCCTTTTCGGCGCCCACCCCGGTCAGGGAACGGACCTCCATTTCGGCCTGCTTGATGGTGTCTTCCTTCCGCTTGTCCAGCACGGTGCCGAGCCAGCCGAGGAAGAACGCCAGCGGAATGGAGACGATGCCCGGGTTGCTGAGCGGGAATACCGCGAAGTTGGCGCCCGGAATCATGGAGGTCTTGGCCCCGGAGACTACCGGGGACAGGGAAATCAGGATGATCGCCGAGCCCAGGCCGCCGTACATGCTCCAGAGGGCGCCCTGGGTGGTGAAGCGGCGCCAGTACAGCGAGTAGATGATCGTCGGCAGGTTGGCCGAGGCCGCCACCGCGAAGGCCAGCGCCACGAGGAACGCGACGTTTTGTCCGTTGGCGAAAATGCCGCCGATGATGGCCAGCACGCCGATCACGATGACTGTCTTCCGCGCCACCCGGACCTCGGTATCCGGGTCCGCCTTGCCCTTGGCCAGGACGTTGGCGTAGATGTCATGGGCGAACGACGCCGCGGCGGTGATGGTCAGGCCGGCCACCACGGCCAGGATCGTGGCGAAGGCAACCGCGGAGATGAAGCCGAGCAGCAGCGGGCCGCCCAGGTGGAACGCGAGCAGCGGAGCGGCGGAGTTGACGCCGCCCGGTGCGGTCTTGATCGTCTCCGCACCCACCAGCGCAGCCGCGCCGTAGCCGAGGACCAGGGTGAAGAGGTAGAACAGGCCGATCAGCCAGATAGACCAGACGACAGATTTGCGGGCTTCCTTGGCGGTGGGGACCGTGTAGAAGCGCATCAGCACGTGCGGCAGCGCCGCGGTGCCGAGCACCAGGGCCAGCCCGAGGGACATGAAGTCAAGCTTGGAGGTATCGGACTTGCCGTACTGCAGGCCCGGGTTCAGGACCGCCGGGTTGTTGGCGGTTTCCACCGCGCCTCCGAGCAGGTCGGAGAGGTTGAAGCCGTAGATCGCCAGGACCCAGAACGTCATCACGGCGGCACCCGCGATCAGCAGCATGGCCTTGATGATCTGCACCCAGGTGGTGCCCTTCATGCCGCCGATCAGCACGTAGGCGATCATGATGACGCCGACCACGGCGATCACCAGTGCCTGTGCGCCACCGCCTTCGACGCCGAGCAGCAGGGCCACGAGCCCGCCCGCGCCCGCCATCTGCGCGAGCAGGTAGAAGAACGACACGGCCAGCGTCGACGTCGCGGCCGCGGCCCGCACCGGACGCTGCTTCATCCGGAACGCGAGGACGTCGCCCATCGTGAACTTGCCGGTGTTGCGCAGCAGTTCCGCGACCAGCAGCAGCGCGACGAGCCACGCCACCAGGAAGCCGATGGAGTAGAGGAAGCCGTCGTAGCCGTTGATCGCGATCGCGCCGGCGATGCCGAGGAACGACGCCGCCGACAGGTAGTCACCGGAGATCGCGATGCCGTTCTGCGGGCCGGTGAACGCGCGGCCGGCGGCGTAGTAGTCCGACGCCGTCTTCGTGTTGCGGCTGGCCCGGAACACGATCACCAGCGTGATGACGACGAAGAGGGCGAAGATGCCGATGTTGAGGAGCGGGTTGCTGCCCTCCACACCCGCGGCGATGTTCGTCATGCCTGCTCCTTCGCAGAGTCGCCTTCGATGTCCTCACGGATCTTCTCCGCGACCGGGTCCAGCTTCCGGTTCGCGTACCGGACGTAGAGGCCGGTGATCACGAACGTCGAGACGAACTGCAGCAGGCCGAAGATCAGGCCGACGTTGATGTTGCCGAACACCTTGGTGCTCATGAAGCCGTGCGCGTAGTCCGCGAGGAGGACGTACAGCAGGTACCAGAACAGGAACAGCGCGGTCATCGGGAACACGAACACCCGCAGCCGGCGGCGCAGGTCCGTGAATTCGGGACTTCCCTGGATTCTCTCCCAGTCGGTCTGCGGCTCCGCGCCACCGACTTCTCGTTCGGTGCTGCTCACAGCGGATCTCCACCTTCCCGTTCTCGTCCGATCG
>JBKPJW010000540.1:0-23507 GCA_046730875.1 Actinomycetota bacterium
TACTAACACAGTCTCGTGGGCTCGGAGATGTGTATAAGAGACAGGCGTTCAGCGTCAGCGGCACAATGACGGCGGCCGTGCCGATGGTCGTGCCGACAATGAACCTGGTCACGGGAATGATCGCAATCAGCAGGATCAGGAAGGGGAAGGAACGGAGCAGGTTAACCAGGCCGTCCAGCACGCGGTGCAGCTTTGGCTTGTGCTTCAGCCCGTTCGGACCAATGGTGTAGAGCAGGACACCCAAGGGCGTGCCGAGGAGCACCGCCAGCGGGATGGCCACCAGCAGCATAGTGAGGGTCTGCCCCATGGCTACGGCGATTTCGGGCAGGACTTCCAGGATGCGGTCAAACATTGATCAGGCCCTCCGAAGTGGCTGTGGTGCGGCTGCCCCGCGCCGAGCGGTCCAGTTGGATCTCATCGGAGATCAGGTACCGGCCGATCGAGGTTGCCGGGTGGAAGTCGGGGCGCCGGAGTTCGGTGAGGTCGAACTGCTCCACCACCCGGCCTTCTTCCATGACGGCCACGTTGTCCGCGATGGCCTTGATGACGTTCATCTCGTGGGTGACCACGACGATCGTGATGCCATATTCGGCATTCACATCGGCCAGGTACTGCAGGACGGATGACGTCGTCCGGGGGTCGACGGCCGACGTCGGCTCGTCGCAGAGCAGCACCTTGGGGCTGGTGGCGAGGGCGCGGGCGATGGCCACCCGCTGCTTCTGCCCGCCCGAGAGCTTGGCCGGATACGTGTCGGCTTTGTCGGAGAGGTCCACGATTGCCAGGGTTTCCGCTGCCCGCCGGCGGCGTTCGGCCTTGCCCACGCCGGCGAACTTCAGCGACAGCTCCACGTTTTCCTGGGCCGTGAGGTTGTTGAGCAGGTTGAAGTGCTGGAAGATCATCCCGATGTCGTGCCGCTTGGTCCGGAGCTCGGCGTCGGAGAGCGTCACCAGGTCCACGCCATCGACGAGGACGCGTCCCGACGTCGGACGCTCAAGGAGGTTGATGTTGCGCAGCAGCGTGGACTTCCCTGCACCGGAGAACCCGATGATGCCCTGGATGGTGCCCGGCTTGATGTGCAGGCTGACGTCATCAACGGCCGTGAAGCGGCCTCCTGCGGACTCGAATGTTGTGGTGACGTTCTGGATCTCGATCACAGGTCATCACCTGCTTGGGGCCGCGGCGCTGCCGCTGTCTGCGTGTTCATGAATTCCTCCGGGCTCGCCCGAGGAAAGCCCTGAGCCCTGGATCCCTAGGCTCCGCTGTGGCGAAGCCGCGGAGTCTTGGAACGCAGAGGTTCTCCATCGGTCCTGGCGGTAGCACCGTCCTCAAGGAGGGGGTTGCTGCGGCGTCATGGAGCCAGATCTCTCAGCCGCTCGGGATGGTTACAACCCCATCTGACACGCCAACATGGCGGATTCGGAAATATCCAGTCACATTTTGTAACCGGCGCGTCGCAAACCGGTTGACCAATATCCGTGGGCAGCCAAGGGGCGTTAGAGGCCCACGCGCCACCCTTCGCGGGCCGGGCAGGCGTTTACGATGACGTCCAGCCCGGCGGCCTTGGCGCGTTCCACGGCATCGTCGTCGAAGACGCCCAGCTGCAGCCAGACGGCCTTGGCGCCGACCGCGATGGCCTGGTCAATGACGGCCCCCACCTTGTGGGAGTTGACGAAGCAGTCCACGACGTCGAGCGGATGCTTCGCTGCCGGGATGTCCGCCAGCGTGCGGTATCCCTTCTCGCCGTGGACGTCATCCCCGGGCAGGTTGACCGGAATGATTTCCATGCCCATGCGGTCCCGGACGTAGAGGGAGACCTCGTACGCAGAGCGCCACTCGTTGGTTGTCAGGCCGACGATCGCCCACGTGCCTTTGGTTCGCATGAGCCGGTCAATGACTGCTGGATCGTTAACATGAGCCATGGACTAAGACTACCCCTGCGGCGTTTTCGCGGAATCATCGAATATATGAATGAATTTTCCGGAACCCGGCGGGCCGTGAACGAATATTACAGGCCGGAACGGGCGGATTTTGTGGAATCCTGCATTTCGGTTCTAGTTGGTAGTGACCATCCCGAGCGGCCTAGAGACCTGGATCGATGAAGCCGCAGCAACCCCCGGTGACGTGAGACGACCATTCCCACGGAACTGTTCCTCCTCTTTCGACTGACTTTTCGAAGAACTTTCGATGGAACCGGAGGAACCAAGGGTGCTACTGCCAGGACCGATGGAGTGCTGCAATGACCCCTGAGAATTCTTCCGCCCTGCCCACCTTTGCCCGGACTCCGTCCGAGGCATCCCCACAAACCACTTCGGACGCGACGGCGATCGAAGCAGGGCTGCGTGACGCGCCCGGCTCCTCTCGCGGCTCGTCGGGATGGTCCCTGACCGAGCCCACGGACGACGCTGTGCACGGCGTCCCCACCGACGGACCGGCGCGTCACCGCGGCACCACCCCCCAGCACGGCGAGGCTCCCCTCGGCACCGCCGAGGCCACCCCGGCCGCGGCCGACACCAAAGCCCTCCGGGACTCGGTGGCTTTCTGGGAGGAACAGGCTCTCCGCCTCGATTGGGCGGAAGCGCCCGGCAATGAAAATCCCGGCAGCCAGGGCGGGAAGCCCTGGCACACCGCCCACCGCCGCGTCCCGGCCGACCTTGAGGCCGGCACCGGCCCGGACATCACCTGGTTCGAGGGCGGCAAACTCAACGTCGCCTACAACTGCGTGGACCGCCACGTGGCGGCGGGGCGCGGGGACAAGGTGGCCCTGCACTTCGAGGGTGAACCGGGCGACCGCCGCGCCGTCACGTACGCCGAGCTGCAGCGGGAAGTGTCCAAGGCCGCCAACGCCCTGCTGGACCTGGGCATCACCAAGGGCGACCGTGTGGTCATCTACCTGCCGGTCATTCCCGAAACCGTCATCATCACCCTCGCGGTGGCCCGGATCGGCGCCATCCATTCTCTGGTTTTCGGCGGCTTCTCCGCCGAGGCGCTGAAGTTCCGGGTGGAGGACACCCGCGCCAAGCTCCTGGTCACCACCGACGGCCAGTTCCGCCGCGGCGTGGCCGTACCGGTCAAGGACAACGCCGATGCGGCGGTTGCCGGTGAGAACGCCATCGAGCACGTCCTGGTGGTCAACCGCACCACCCCCGCGGAGCAGCTCGCTGACGTCCCCATGACCGAGGGCCGCGACGTCTGGTGGCATGACGCCGTCGGGACCGCCTCCGACGTCCACGAAGCCGAGGCGTTCGACGCCGAGACGCCGCTGTTCATCATGTACACCTCCGGGACCACCGGCAAGCCCAAGGGTCTGGTCCACACCTCCGGCGGCTACCTCACGCAGGCATCCTGGAGCTTCGAGCACCTGTTCAGCAACCCGGATCCCGCGCTCCGGGACCAGGACGTGCACTGGTGCACCGCGGACCTGGCCTGGGTCACCGCCCACACCTACGAAATCTACGGCCCGCTGTCCAACGGCGTCACGCAGGTCATCTTCGAAGGCACCCCCAACACCCCGCACCCGGGACGGCACTTCGAGATCATCGAACGCTACGGCGTGACGCAGTACTACACCGCGCCCACCCTGGTCCGCTCGCTCATGGGCTGGTTCCCCGACGGCGTGCCCGACACGTACGATCTCTCCTCGATCCGGATGCTCGGCACCGTGGGCGAAGCGGTCAACCCCGAGGCCTGGCGCTGGCTGCGCCGGAACGTCGGCGCCGGCACCGCACCGGTGGTGGACACGTGGTGGCAGTCCGAGACCGGGGCCACCATCCTCTCGCCCGCACCGACGGACACCGAGTTCAAGCCCGGCTGTGCGGCCCGTCCGCTGCCTGGCGTCAGCACCCGGATCGTGGACGACGCCGGCAATACGGTTCCGCCGGGCGTCCAGGGTTTCATCGTGGTGGACTCCCCCGGTCCGGCGATTGCCCGCACCGTCTGGGGCAACCCGCAGCGCTACTTCGATTCGTACTGGCGCAAGTACGCCGCCCAGGGCTGGTTCCTGGCCGGGGACGGCGCCAAGTACGACGACGACGGCGACATCTGGATCCTCGGGCGGGTCGATGACACCCTCAACGTCTCCGGCCACCTGCTCTCCACCATCGAAATCGAATCCGCCCTCGTCTCCCACCCGGCCGTGGTGGAAGCCGGCGTCTGCCCGGTGGCGGATCCGAAGACAGGCCATGCCATCGTCGCCTTCGTCGTCCTGAAGGCGGGGATTTCCGAGGAAGTGGCCGCCGAACTGATTGTTGAGGAACTGCGCAACCACGTCGCGAAGCAGATCGGCCCCATCGCCAAGCCGCGCGATGTCGTCGTGGTTCCCGATGTGCCCAAGACGCGCAGCGGCAAGATCATGCGCCGGCTGCTGACCCAGCTCTTCGAGGGAACCACCCTCGGTGACACCACATCGCTCCAGAACGAGCCGGCGATCGCCGGAATCCAGGATGCCCTGGACAGCTACGCCGCGGCCGTGCCGGCCACAGCCATCCGTACCGAGAAGTAAAGGAACTCCATGACTGACATCAGCAGCGTTGCCCGTCTCTCCGAACCCCTGAAATTCGCCTACTGGGTCCCGAACGTCTCCGGCGGCCTGGTTGTCTCCACCATCGAACAGCGCACCGGCTGGGACTTCGACTACAACAAGAAGCTCGCCCGGATCGCCGAAAACTCCGGCTTCGAATACGCCCTGACCCAGACCCGCTACGCCGCCTCCTACGGTGCCGACAAGCAGCACGAGGCCACCTCCTTCAGCCTGGCGCTCCTGGCCGCGACGGAGCGGATCAAGGTGATCGCCGCCGTCCACCCCGGCATGTGGCACCCCGGCGTGCTGGCCAAATACCTCATCACGGCGGACCACATCTCCAACGGCCGCGCCGCCGTCAACGTCGTCTCCGGCTGGCTCAAGGCGGAGTTTGAGAACTTCGGCCTCGAATGGCTTGAGCACGACGAACGCTACGTCCGCACCGAGGAATTCATCCGCGTGCTCCGCGGCCTCTGGACCGAGCAGGATTACAGCCAGTCCGGCAAGTACTACAACATCACCGACTTCACCCTGAACCCGGCCCCGGTGGACGTGCCCGGCCGGGCACACCCGGAGATCTTCTTCGGCGGCAACTCCACAGCCGCGCAGGCCACGGCCGGCCGTGTGGCTGACTGGTACTTCTCCAACGGCAAGGACCTCGAAGGGTTCAAGGACAACATCGCCGGCGTCGTCTCCTCCGCAGGAGAAAGTGGGCGAGGAAGCGGGCGCGGCACCGACGGGGCGCTCTCCGCCCCCAGGTTCGGCCTCAACGGTTTCGTGATCGCCCGCGATTCGGAGAAGGAAGCCCGGGACACTCTCCGCGAGATCGTCGAGAAGGCGCACAAACCCGCCGTCGAAGGCTTCCGCGCCGCCGTCCAGGAGGCCGGCGCGTCCACCAAGGACGGCAAGGGCATGTGGGCCGACTCCAGCTTCGAGGACCTGATCCAGTACAATGACGGCTTCAAGACCCAGCTGATCGGCACGCCGGAGCAAATCGCGGAACGGATCGTCGAGTACAAGAAGACCGGCGTGAACCTGCTCCTCACCTGCTACCTGCACTTCCAGGAGGAAGTCGCCGCGTTCGGCCGGGACGTCCTGCCGATCGTCCGCGAACTCGAGGCGGACCTGGCGCGCAAGAACGGGATCGAGCTGGACCTGTCCCAGACCCCGGTTGCCTCCGCGGAGGTGGCTGCGTAATGGCCGACCGCACTTTCGGGTTCCGCACCCGCGCCCTGCACGCCGGCGGCACCCCCGACGCCGAGCACGGCGCCCGCGCGGTGCCGATCTACCAGACCACGTCCTTCGTGTTCAAGGACACCCAGGACGCCGCGAACCTCTTTGCCCTGCAGAAGTACGGCAACATCTACTCCCGGATCGGAAACCCCACGGTCGCCGCGTTCGAGGAGCGCATCGCGTCGCTGGAGGGCGGCATCGGCGCCGTCGCGACGTCCTCGGGTATGGCCGCGGAGTTCATCACCTTTGCCGCGCTGACCCAGGCCGGGGACCACATTGTGGCCGCCTCCCAGCTGTACGGCGGCACGGTGACCCAGCTGGATGTCACCCTGCGCCGTTTCGGCGTGGACACCACGTTCGTTCCCGGCACCGACCCGGCGGACTACGCGGCAGCCGTGCAGGAGAACACCAAGGCGATCTTCGTCGAGGTGGTGGCCAACCCTTCCTCGGAGGTCCAGGACCTTGAGGGGCTGGCGAAGGTGGCGAACGACGCCGGCATCCCGCTCGTCGTCGACGCCACCTTGAGCACCCCCTACCTCGTGCGGCCGATCGAGCACGGGGCGGACATCGTGATCCACTCCGCCACCAAGTTCCTCGGCGGCCACGGCACCACGCTGGGCGGCGTCATCGTGGAGAGCGGCCGCTTCAACTGGGGCAACGGCAAGTTCCCCACAATGACCGAACCAGTGGCTTCCTACGGCAACGTCTCCTGGTGGGGCAACTTCGGCGAGTACGGCTTCCTGACCAAGCTGCGCTGCGAGCAGCTGCGCGACATCGGCCCGGCGCTGTCACCGCAGTCGGCATTCCAGCTGCTGCAGGGCGTGGAGACGCTCCCGCAGCGCCTCGACGAGCACCTCCGCAACGCCCAGGCCGTGGCCGAATGGCTTGAGGCGGACGAGCGCGTGGCCTACGTGAACTTCTCCGGCCTGCCCTCGCACCCGCACTACGACCGCGCGCGAAAATACCTGCCGCTGGGTCCCGGCTCGGTGTTCTCCTTCGGCGTGAAGGGCGGCCGTGCAGCGGGGCAGACGTTCATCGAAGCCCTGCAGCTGGCCTCGCACCTGGCCAATGTGGGTGATTCCCGGACCCTGGTCATCCACCCTGGCTCCACCACGCACCAGCAGCTCAGCCCGGAGCAGCTGGTATCCGCCGGCGTCCCCGAAGACCTGGTCCGCATCTCCGTGGGACTGGAGGACATCGAGGACATCCTGTGGGACCTGGACCAGGCCCTGGACGCGGCGTCCCTGGCTCAGACGCTGGACGCCGGGGCCCGCTCGGCAGGCACTGCAGCTGCCGGGCCGGATGAAGCCGCCTCTTGCACGATCGGAGCACTCTCATGAGCACGGAAGAACGAACCTGGACCGGCCCCTCGGCACCGGAGCGCCTGAACCTGCTGCGGCAGGCGAAATCGATCGCGATCGTCGGCGCCTCGGACAAGCCGTCACGCGCGAGCTATTTCGTGGCGACCTACCTGCAGTCCTCCACACGGTACAAGGTCTACTTCGTGAACCCCGTGGTGAAGGAAATCCTGGGCGAACCGACGTACGCCTCGCTGGCGGACCTGCCCGAAAGCCCGGACATCGTGGATGTGTTCCGCAAGCACGATGACCTGCCCGGCGTCCTGGACGAGGCCATCGCGGCCGGGGCCAAGACCCTCTGGCTGCAGTTGGGCTCGTGGCATGAAGACGTTGCCAAGGAAGCCGAAGCCGCCGGACTCGACGTCGTGATGGACCGCTGCGTGAAGATTGAGCACGCACGCTTCCACGGCGGCCTGCACCTGGCCGGCTTCGACACCGGCGTCATCTCCTCCAAGCGGCAGGTCCTGGCCTAACAGCCGCAGCAGGGCCTGGGCAGCCGCCAGCCCGCCCGTTGCGCTATCACTTGGGGTCGTTCCCAGCACTGAAAACGACCTTAGGTGATGGCGCAACTGCTTTTAAGGGGCCTTAGCCGGAAGGACCGGGGGCAGGGTCGGCGTGTCGTGGCCGGGAACGCGGGGCAGCTTCTCGCCGCCGCCGCCGGACCCGTTTCCGTCGCCGCCCGGAAGGCCTGGCGCTGCGGGCAGCCCCGGAGTTTGGGGCCTCTGGCCCGGTGTGGGCAGGATACCGTCGCGGCCGACGGCGGGGGGCGTGACGCCATGGCCTGTCCCCCGGGAGCCGGGCGTGCTTGAGCTGCCTGACTTTCCTGCCCCGGCCGGTGCATCGCCTGGAATGTCGGCAGGGGAACTGCCGGAAGTGGCGGCAGGCGCGGGAAGGACCGGGACAGAGCCCGGCGACGGCTGGACCTGCTCCGGCGCCCGCGTAGCCTCCCCCGCGGGCTGGAAGATGACGCCGACGGTCTGGCTGACGCCGTGCCGGAAATCCTCGCTGGATGCCGCCACAGCGCCCGCACCGAGGGTCATGGCACCCACGACGGCGCCACCGACGATTGCCAGCCGACGCTTCCGGCCGCGACGCTCGGCGAGGCTCGTGACCCCGACCGGCAATGATTCATCGGCGGGGCCCTGCGCTGACGCGACAGTGGGCAGCGCCGTCGTCGGGGCTGAGGCAGGGCTGGCGGAACCGGTTGGCCCGGCGGCGAGCAGTGCCGCGAGGTCGGCGCGGGGCGCGGGAGCGGCTTCGGGGATCAGGGCACGGAGCTGTTCCAAGGCGCTTCGTAGCTCGGCCGCCGTTTCGAGGTCGGAGTCGCTCAGCATCTCCTGGATGCTGCCATCCTGCAGGGAGTCGCGGGTGCCCGTCATGATGCTGCGTGGTCCTTTTCGGTTACGAGTTCGCGCAGGGCACTGAGCCCGCGCCGCTGAAGCTGTTTGATGGCGCCCGGTGTCTTGTTCATGATGCCGGCCACCTGTTCGATCGAGAGATCCGCGACGATGCGCAGGACCAGGACTTCCCGCTGCTCCTCATTGAGCTTCGCCAGGATGTCAGAGATACCGCCCAGCGAGCCTAGTGCCTCGTCCTCGGCCGACGCCGCGTACCGCGCGTCGATGAGGGGGTCGTACTCGGCCAGCTGTGGGGTGCGTTCTGCCCGCCGCCTGTGGTCGACCAACCTCGCGTGGGCGACAGAGAAAATAAAAGTCCGCAGCCCCTTGTGGCCGCCGGAGAGGCCGGCCAGCTTCGGCAGGACGTCCACGAACACGTCTTGGGTCAGGGCCTCGGCGTCGTCCACGCCCCGGGCGCGGAAGTAGCCCAGCACGGCCGGGGAAATAGCCGCGTAGACCGCGCTGAAACCTGATGGGTCACCAGCTAATGCGGCTGACAAATCGTCGTCGCTTAGCTGCTGCGCCAAGAGGCTGTCCTTCCGTTACTGCTGGGGTGCGGCACCGCAAGTGTAGCGGCCGCACCCCCGAGCCCTCCAAAATGAAGGCTCCATCCCTCGTTGCAGACCCTTAAGTTGCAGACCCTTGCCGGGTCCTGGCTCAAGAGCCGGATGCTACTTGTCGTGCCGCGGCAGCTCGGCGGCCGGTGCGGCGGGAACCGCCGGAGTTGCCGGGACCGCCGGAGTTGCCGGCGCGCCGTCGGCACCGGGGACCGCGGGGATGGCGGGGGTTGCCGGAACAGCGGCCATGACGTTGGCGTTGGCGTGACCCTCGCCGGCAGGGCCCTTGACGCTGGCGTTGCCCTTGACCGTAGCGCCGTCCTGGTCAGCGTCGGCGTCGCTCTTGGTGGAGTCATCGGCGGTCGGTGCAGCCGGGGCTGCGGGGACGGCCGGGACTGCGGGCGTTGCCGGGAGCGTGGGGGTGGCCGGTACAGCAGGCGTGGCCGGGGTGGCGGGCGTAGCGTGGTTCACTTCGGACTGCTGGGTGCTGGAAGTCTGGGCCGCGTTGGCCAGTCCAATGCCGGAGAACCCTCCGACTGCCAGGATGGCAGCGCCGACAGCAATCTTGGTGGTCTTGCTAACACTCTTCATAACAGGCATACATCCTTTATTTTTTGGTGGAAGGCAGGCTGGGGCCTCGTGGGGCAGGCTGCAGCCCGCTCTCGCCAGGAAAGGCCAGCCGGCGCCCGATGGGGGCAGGCGCCGGCCTGCTCTTGCGTGGAAAGGCCAGCCGGTGCCCAGCTGGGGGGTCAGGCTCCGCCGGCGCTTTCAAAGGAGTAATCGCTGGGTGGGTCCGGAAGGTTACGCAGGGTTCGGAAGTTCTTGGTTTTCTTTTGGGCCCTGCCCTGCAGGGATTAACGACGACGGCGCCATCCCACCCGTTGCGCTATCACTTACGGTCGTTCTCAGAGCTCAGAACGACCCTAAGTGGTAGGGCAACAGCTGTTTAAGACCGGAAGAGCCCGCTGTAGGCGTTGAGGGCGATCTGACCACCCAGATGAGCGTAGAGGACATTGCTGCCGGCCGGAATATCCCGGCTCGTCACGAGGTCGATCAGCCCGGCCAGGGACTTCCCTTCATAGACGGGGTCCGTGATCATGGCCTCGAGTGAGGCGCCCAGCCGGATGGCTTCCAGCGTGGAATCGACGGGAATTCCGTAGCGGTCCCCGGCCCAGCCCTCCATGACGATGATTTCGTCGTCCCGGAGTTCCCTGCCCAGGCCGATCAGCTCGGCGGTGTTCCGGGCGATGCGTTCAACCTGGTCGCGGGTTTTCTGCGGTGTAGCCGAGGCGTCGATGCCGATCACGCGGCGGGGTTTGTCCTGGCCGGCAAAACCCGCAATCATCCCGGCGTGAGTGGACCCTGTGACCGTGCAGACGACGATCGTGTCGAAGAAGATGCCGAGCTCGCGCTCCTGCTGTTCCACCTCGTAGGCCCAGTTGGCGAAGCCCAGGCCGCCCAGCCGGTGGTCGGATCCGCCGGCCGGGATGGCGTACGGCTTACCGCCGGCGGACTTGACCTCTTCGATGGCGTTCTCCCAGCTGCTGCGGATGCCGATGTCAAAGCCCGCGCTGTCCAGCCGGACGTCCGCACCCATGATGCGCGAGAGCAGGATGTTGCCTACCCGGTCGGAGAGCGGATCCGGCCAGTCGACCCAGTTTTCCTGGACCAGACGGGCCTTGAGGCCCAGCTTCGCTGCCACGGCCGCGACCTGGCGGGTGTGGTTGGACTGGTAGCCGCCGATCGAGACGAGGGTGTCCGCGCCCTGCGCCAGGGCCTCCGGGACGAAGTATTCGAGCTTGCGGGTCTTGTTGCCGCCGAACGCGAGGCCGCTGTTGACGTCCTCGCGCTTCGCCCAGATCTGCGCCCCGCCCAGGTGCGCGCTAAGCCTCGGCAGCGGGTGAATGGGACTCGGTCCAAACATCAGCGGGTAACGCTCAAAATCGGTGATGGCCATCAACAGTCCTTCGCTCGCGGTGAGAAACGGGAATCCTGAACTCCAAATGCAATATAAGCCATTGGCGGATGCGGCATCACGCGGCGATGCTAGTCAGCGTTAACGACGGCGGCGGGCCGCCCTTTCCAGGGTGACCCGCCGCCGTCGCACCTCCGACGTCTCAGTTACACGTGCGTTAGTCGTTGATGAGGTCGTTGACCACGATTGTCTGGTCCCGGTCCGGGCCGACGCCGATCGCGGAGAAGCGGGTGCCGGAGAGCTTCTCCAGGGCAAGGACGTAGTTCCGGGCGTTTTCCGGCAGGTCGTCCAAAGTGCGGGCGCCCGTGATGTCCTCGGTCCAGCCGTCGAAGAACTCGAAGATCGGCTTGGCGTGGTGGAACTCGGTCTGGGTCATCGGCATTTCGTCGTGCCGCACACCGTCGACGTCGTAGGCCACGCAGACCGGGATCTGCTCGATGCCGGTGAGGACGTCCAGCTTGGTGACGAAGTAGTCCGTGAAGCCGTTGACCCTGGAGGCGTGCCGCGCCAGGACGGCGTCGTACCAGCCACAGCGGCGCGGGCGGCCGGTGTTGACGCCGAATTCGCCGCCGGTCTTCTGCAGGTACATGCCCATTTCGTCGAACAGCTCGGTCGGGAACGGGCCTGCGCCGACACGCGTCGTGTAGGCCTTGATGATGCCGATGGAGCGCGAGATGCGGGTGGGGCCGATGCCGGAGCCCACGGAGGCGCCGCCCGCGGTCGGGTTCGAGGACGTCACGAACGGGTACGTGCCGTGGTCGACGTCGAGGAAGGTGGCCTGGCCGCCCTCCATGAGGACCACTTTGCCCTCATCCAGTGCCGTGTTCAGGACGAACGTGCTGTCGATGACCAGCGGACGGAGGCGCTCGGCGAAGGACAGGAAGTACTCCACGATCTCGTCCACCTCGATGTCGCGGCGGTTGTAGACCTTGACCAGGAGCTCGTTCTTCTGGCGCAGCGATCCTTCAACCTTCTGGCGCAGGATCGAGGCGTCAAAGACGTCCTGGACACGGATGCCGAGGCGGGCCACCTTGTCCATGTAGGCCGGGCCGATGCCGCGTCCGGTGGTGCCGATGGCTCGGCTGCCGAGGAACCGCTCGGTGACCTTGTCCAGGACCTGGTGGTAGGGCGCCACGAGGTGGGCGTTGGCGGAGACGCGCAGCTTGGAGGTGTCCGCGCCGCGGGCCTCCAGGCCGTCGATCTCCTGGAACAGGGCTTCCAGGTTCACCACGCAGCCGTTGCCGATGATCGGAACCGCGTTCGGGCTCAGGATGCCGGCAGGAAGGAGCTTAAGCTCATACTTCTCACCGCCTACGACGACGGTGTGCCCGGCGTTGTTGCCGCCGTTGGGCTTGACGACGTAGTCGACGCGGCCACCAAGCAGGTCAGTGGCCTTGCCTTTGCCTTCGTCGCCCCATTGGGCTCCGACGATCACGATTGCTGGCATGGGATCCTCCCCCATTCGTTCGGGCCGATCTGCGTTGAATGACCAGGTGGTCCGCGCAGCTCAGCGCCGTTCATGAGAATGCCCCGAATCTACCGCTGCGCTCTTACCCAACGCTAGAGTTTCGGGGCTCTTACCACCCAAGTTTAGCCGAAAACGGTGACCGGCATCGCTTCGGGTCCTTCAGATACGCGGCAGCTGGCCTTCGGTGAATGCCAGGGCGGCCCCCGCCAGTGCCGGCCGGATGGATCGCGACACATAGCAGGCTCGACTTGCGGGCCGGCCCGCTGTGGAATTAAGTGAGAGTGACCATCCCGAGCGGCCGAGGGACCTGGACCGTTGACGCCGCAGCAACCCTGCCGGACACAGCCTGCCCACCAGCGGCATCGTGACCGGCCACGGTGCTACCGCCAGGACCGATGGAAAGGAAATCCCGCCATGTCCCCGTCCCAGAACTTCCAGCCCCAGAACGCCACATCCCTGAACACCGACCACATCCGCGTGACCCATGCCGGCTCGTTGCCCCGCACGCCCGAACTGATCGCGGCGAACGAGGTCAAGGAAGCCGACGGCGTCACGCCCGAATTCCTGGACCTGCTGGAGACCTCGGTGGTGGACGTCGTCCAGCTGCAGAAGGACCTGGGCATCGACATCCCCAACGACGGCGAGTACGGGCACGCGATGTCCAGCTCCGTGGACTACGGCGCGTGGTGGAACTACTCCTTCTCCCGGCTCGGCGGCCTGGAACCGACCGATGTGGACCGCTGGGCGGACGCCAAGGTGCACCGTTCCTCGCCCGGCCACATCGTCCTGACCTCTTTCCCGGACCGCCGGGACCGGCAGAAGTTCGATGAAGCGTACAACGACCCCTCCTCCGGGATCCTGGCCCACCGCCGTGCTGTCACGCAGCCGAAGATCTCGGGTCCGCTGACCTACACGGGCCAGGAGCTCGTGGCCTCGGACATTGCCAACCTCAAGACCGGCTTGGCCGCGTCGGGCCTTACCGAGGGGTTCGTCGCCTCCCTCTCGCCCGGTTCCTGTGCCCGCGTGGCCAACGAGTACTACCAGAGTGATGAGGAACTCCTCTACGCCTGCGCCGACGCGATGCGTGAGGAATACAAGGCCATCATCGACGCCGGCCTGACGGTCCAGCTGGACGACCCGTCCCTGGCCGAGAGCTGGGACCAGATCAACCCGGAGCCGAGCCTCGAGGATTACCTGAAGTTCATCCAGCTCCGGGTTGAAGCCACAAACTGGGCGCTGCGTGACCTCCCCGAGGACAAGATCCGGCTGCATGTCTGCTGGGGCTCCTGGCACGGCCCGCACACAACCGACATCCCCTTCGCGGACATCCTCGGCGCGGTCCTCCAGATCAATGCCGGCGGCTACTCCTTCGAAGCGGCCAACGTCCGGCACGAGCACGAATGGCGGGTGTGGAAGGACAGCAAGCTCCCCGACGGCAAGGTCATCATCCCCGGCGTCGTGTCCCACGCCACCAACGTGGTGGAGCACCCCGACCTCGTGGCGGACCGGATCGTGCGTTTCGCGGATCTCGTGGGCCGTGAAAACGTGATTGCCTCCACCGACTGCGGGCTGGGCGGCAGGGTGCATCCGCAGATTGCGTACGCCAAGCTGGAGGCCCTCGGCGAAGGGGCCCGCCGCGCCACCAACCGGCTCTGGTAGCCCCCGGCTAGCCCATCGCCGGGGGCAGCGGCTGCATTTCGCGGGGCTTGATAGACTGGTATTGATCGATCAGGAGTCGGTCCACACCACATTTTCAAACCACACCATCGTTTCGTACGCCCTGTATTCGGCGTGTCCGCATCCGGTGTGGCAGCTTTACCAATCCCGCAGGAGACCCAGCAACATATGACAGCCCTGGCCACTGAAAATTTCCGCGAAGAGCTCCTAAGCCGCCGGTACGAACCCAGCGTTGCACCCGTCAACGAGCTCTGTGACACCCTTCAGGCAACCAAGGCTGGCACCGCTGTCCCCTATGTCGACCCCATGCACGACGTCGACGAGTGCCGCATCATCAGCCTGTACTCCAACATCGGCACCGCAGACGCATCCGGTTTCATCACCGCCGGTGACGACGAGGCGGCCACGCGCATGCTGGGTATCCAGTGGAAGCTGGGCCTCCGCCCGGAATTCGTCATGCCGTGGAACGTCCACCCGTGGTACGTCCCCGGCGAGCCCAACGGCAAGTTCACCCCGGACCAGATTTCCGCCGGCCTAAAGCCGCTGCTGAAATTCCTGGCCGTCGTGCCCCGCGCCTCGGTGATCGTGGCGCACGGCACCGAGGCCAACCGGCTGGCCAACCTGCTGCTCAAGACCGAGGTCCCCATGATCTGGCGCCGCGGCCTGAAGACCTACAAGGTCCGCTCGCTCAGCGGCCGTGCCTTCGCCGGCACCCCGGCCCGGCAGGAAGAATACCTGGCGGAGATGCACACCGCGTACGCGGATGCCATGGCCCGCACGGGCCTGGCCAAGGCCAGCTGACCCCCACCCGCTCGTACACAGCGCACTAACCCGCGACGGCGGCTGTTCACCTTCCGGTGACAGCCGCCGTCGTCGTCTAGGCCGCATCCTTAAAACCCAACGCGGAGTCACTTGGCGCCCTTTTCCAGCTTTGGAATGGGCGGTTGGTGACCCCGCGTCGTTTGGTCTGGTGCCGTGTCAGCCCTGGGCTTCGATGGCCGCCTTGGCTCCGGGATCGGAATCCTTGAGGAACTTTTCAATCCGCTCCGGCTCTTCGGCCTCGCCGATCGCCGCGGACGCGCGGCCCAGCGAGTAGAGGGCCCGCAGGAAGCCGCGGTTGGGTTCGTGCTCCCACGGGATCGGCCCGACGCCGCGCCAGCCGTTGCGGCGCAGTGAATCAAGGCCGCGATGGTAGCCCACCCGCGAATAGGCGTACGAATCGATGGTCCGGCCCTCGTTCCACGCTTCCTCGGCCAGGATGGCCCAGAGCAGCGAGGACGTCGGGTGCCTCTCCACGAGGTCCAGGGGCTCCTGGCCGGCGTCGAGCTGGGCGTAGACCTCGGTCTCGGCCGGCAGGAGCGTGGGCTCGGGGCCCATCAGGTTCTTGCGGAACTCGTCTGACATTAGAACGTCTTGCCCACAGACCCGAGCTGCTGGGCGGCTTCGACGACGCGGGCCGCGAGGCCTGCTTCGGCGGCGGCGCCCCAGACGCGGGGGTCGTACGTCTTCTTGTTGCCGACCTCGCCGTCGACCTTCAGGACGCCGTCGTAGTTGCGGAACATGTGGTCCACCACCGGACGCGTGTAGGCGTACTGGGTGTCGGTGTCGATGTTCATCTTGATGACGCCGTAGGAGACGGCGTCGGCGATTTCCTTGTCGGTGGAACCGGAGCCGCCGTGGAACACGAGATCGAACGGGTTGGCCTTGCCGATCTTGGCGCCCACCTGCTCCTGGATGTCCTTGAGGATCTCCGGGCGCAGCTTGACGCCGCCCGGCTTGTACACGCCGTGCACGTTGCCGAAGGTCAGCGCGGTGATGTAGCGGCCGTTTTCGCCGGAACCGAGCGCGTCAATGGTGGCCAGGGCGTCCTCGACCGTGGTGTACAGCTTGTCGTTGATGGCGTTCTCGACGCCGTCTTCCTCGCCGCCGACGGTGCCGATCTCAACTTCGAGGATCATCCTGGCGGCCGCGGTGCGCTGCAGCAGTTCACGGGCGATCCGCAGGTTTTCCTCCAGCGTCTCGGCGGAGCCGTCCCACATGTGTGAGTTGAAGAGGGGGTTGCGGCCGGCCTTGACCTCGGCCTCGGACGCGGCGAGCAGCGGGAGTACAAAGCCGTCCAGCTTGTCCTTGGGGCAGTGGTCCGTGTGCAGGGCGATGTTGACGCCGTAGTTCTTGGCCACCTCGCGGGCGAACGCGGCGAAGCCCAGGGAGCCGGCCACCATGTCCTTGGTGGAGGCGCCGGACCAGTAGGCCGCGCCGCCGGTGGAGACCTGAACGATGCCGTCGGACTCGGCCTCCGCGAAGCCGCGCAGGGCCGCGTTCAGGGTCTGCGAGGACGTGACGTTGACGGCCGGGAATGCGAAGCCGCCCGTCTTCGCGCGGTCGATCATCTCGGAGTAGATCTCTGGGGTTGCAATGGGCATGCTGACTCCTAAAGTGAATTTCGTCTACGGGTTGGTGATCCTGGAAGGAACCTCGTCGGCTAGGAACCATCCTAGCCATTCCTGCGCCCGCGCAGTGTCTCCGGTCACTGCGCCCGTGTAACACTCACCAGTCGAGTTGCGCCCCCACGGGACATGTCCACTCTTTGGCCCGAGGGGTGGGCGGGTGGGCTACATGTCCTGCGGTTCTCCATCGAGCGGAGCATGTCCACTCCTTAGCGCGGAACGCGCGGAGCATGTCCATCCTTCAAGGGTCGTCCCGGAGCTGCAGAACACATGTTCAGCTGTCGGCCAGCCCCGGGGACATGTCCACTGGCCGAGCCGGGCCTCCTGGGACATGTCCACTCTTTGGCCCGAGGGGTGGGCGGGTGGGCTTCATGTCCTGCGGTTCTCCATCCAGCGGAGCATGTCCACTCTTTAGCGCGGAGCCCGCGGGACATGTCCACTGGTCAAGGCGTGGGCGGGTGGGCTTCCTCTCCCCAGGCAGCGGGTGAGCGGCTCCGGTGCTACCGCGGGAGCTGCCCGAAGACATGCCGGCGGATCCAGGCGTGCATCGCGATGGCGGCAGCGGAGGCTGCGTTGATGGAGCGGGTGGACCCGAACTGCTCGATCGACAAGGTGTCCAGCGCCGCCTGGTGGACCTCGGGGGACAGCCCCGGGCCCTCCTGGCCGAAGACCAGCACACAGTCCTTGGGCAGTTCGTAGGTCTCCAGCGGGACGGAGTCCGGGAAGATGTCGATCCCGATGATCGCCAGCCCCTCCCCCTGCGCCCAGGCCACGAAGTCCGCAACGGTGGGGTGGTGGCGGACGTGCTGGTAGCGGTCGGTGACCATGGCCCCGCGGCGGTTCCACCGGCGTCGTCCGATGATGTGGACTTCTTTGGCGAGGAACGCGTTGGCGGTGCGGACCACGGTGCCGATGTTCATGTCGTGCTGCCAGTTTTCGATGGCGATGTGGAAGTTGTGGCGCTTGGAGTCCAGGTCCGCCACGATCGCCTCGTGCTTCCAGTAGCGGTACTTGTCCACCACGTTGCGCCGGTCCCCGTCGGCCAGGAGGTCCGGATCCCAGTGGCCGCCCTGCGGAAGTTCGCCTTCCCAGGGCCCGACGCCGACCTCCGGCTTAGGTTCGGCCGCTACCTCGGAGTCTGCTGAGCGATCTGGCGCAGGCTCTACACCGGCGGGGCCGGGATTCTCAGGTTCAATCACGCCTCAACATTAGACTGGGGCACTGGAAGCGGCACACTTACGGCGGAGGACACGATGGCAGAACAGCGCGAAAAGCGGCGGACAGATGCAGACCAGGTACGGACATCTGCTTCGATTTACCGCAGCGGCCAGGAAATCGAGTGCTGGCTGACGGACATGGACGGCGTCCTAGTCCACGAGAACCAGCCCATCCCGGGCGCCTCGGAGCTGATCCAGCGCTGGGTGGACACCTCCAAGCGGTTCCTGGTGCTGACCAACAACTCGATCTTCACGCCCCGGGACCTGGCGGCCAGGCTGAGCTCGTCGGGACTGGAAATCCCGGAGGAGAACATCTGGACCTCGGCCCTGGCCACGGCCCAGTTCCTCAAGGATCAGGTCCGCGGCTCGGATTCGGGGAACCGTGCCTACACGATCGGCGAAGCAGGACTCACGACGGCGCTCCATGAGGCAGGCTTCATCCTCACCGACCAGAACCCCGACTTCGTGGTACTCGGCGAGACGCGCACGTACTCGTTTGAGGCCATCACCATGGCCATCCGCCTGATCCTGGCCGGTGCCCGATTCATTGCCACCAACCCGGACGCCACCGGGCCCTCGAAGGACGGCCCCATGCCTGCGACCGGGGCCATCGCGGCCCTCATCACCAAGGCGACGGGCCGCGAGCCGTACATTGTAGGCAAGCCCAACCCCATGATGTTCCGTTCGGCGATGAACCAGATCGACGCGCACTCGGAAACCACGGCCATGATCGGCGACCGCATGGACACCGACATCATCGCCGGTATGGAGGCCGGCCTGCACACCGTTCTGGTGCTCAGCGGCATCACGCACCGCGAAGACATTGCCGCGTACCCGTTCCGGCCGAACCAGATCCTGAATTCCGTGGCGGACCTGAAAAACCAGATCTGAGCCGAGCCTCAGAAAGCGGTCTTCTTCCCGCCGCCGTTCGGCAGCGGGAAGAAGTCGTTTTGGAGTTTTTCGATGATGGGCCGGTAGACGAACGGGCTCCAGCCCGGGCTCGCGTGCTCCGGCCTGGCGCCGTCGGTGCGCAGGCTGTCCGAGACCATGTTGTGTTGGAACGTCAGCGACCACACGTCCCTGGCGGTCTCGTAGTCCACGGTCTTGTCCCGCGGGTTGCCGATGAACGCCATTTTTGTGTCACCGAGTTTCCCGATGAATCGGCTGGCGTCGAAGTGATAGATGTAGGCGGATTCGGACTGGATCAGCACGCTGGACGGCGCGATCGGTGACAGCTGCTCCAGGCTTTGGTCCACGATCTGGTCCCAGCTGCGCTCGTTTTTGTGCAGCATCCGTTCGCCGAGTTCGTAGCCGCCGCGCAGCACTGTGGGGAAGCGGAACCCGCTTTCGTAGAGCAGCACCACGCCCTCGAACCAGCTCTGGTCCAGCACATCATGCCGGCTGGCCGGGCTGGAATCGAGCAGGATGAACGCCACCTCGACGCCGTGCAGTTCGCGCAGCCGGGCGGCCACCTGGGTGGCCACCATGCCGCCGAAACTGTGGCCGTAGAAGTACAGGGTGGTGAGGTTGTTCGCGCGGACGTGCTCGATCACCGCAATCACCACCTCATCGATGTCCAGTCCCTCGTTGGAATACCCGACGGCGGCGAGCCGGCCCCTCTTGTTCAGCGAACCGCGGAGGGCGTTCAGGATCCACTGGGCTTCTTCCCAGCTCGTTTTGTAGCCGGGGAACAGGATCCAGCTGGCGTGGGGGTAGTACCGCTCGGCGAAGTCGTCCCGCACTTCGATGATCCGGTTCGTGCGACGCTCGGTCTGCACGCGCCGCGTGAACAGCATGTCCGCCGCCAGCAGGGACGCGGTCCCGGCGCCGATCAGGAACGAGCGCCGTGAAAACCGTTTGAGCTCGACGGCGTCGCGGAGCACGCGGACCTCGTCAGGACCGCGGCCTCGCGGATGGTTTCGTTCCATCTCGGCGGGCACACCACTACCGTATCCACGGTCCGGCGGGGATGAGAAACGGAACTAGAACGTAGGCCAGGAACTGGAGCCTGGGCTGCCGTTTTGCACCGCTGCCAGGCTACGAGGGCTCGGCGTCCCGGCCGACCTCGCGCCGGCTGATCTCCATGGCGATCGCGTCATAGGTGGCCAGGAGTTCCGTGCGGGCCATGTCCGCAGGGTCATCGAGCAGGCCGAACACGGAGTCACTCGCGGCCAGGAGTTCATCGTCAGATAACCGGGCCAGCTGCCGGGTGCCTGAGGGATTGATTGAGGCCTGGAACTCTCCGGACATGTCCAGCGCCGGCAATCCGGCGGGATCATCGGCCCGCGGGGTCAGTTCCAGGGAGACACCGCCGGGTGCCAGCTTGCCGGCAACCTCCGTGCTCGCGCGCGGGTCGCCGATCGAATTGAGGTCGTTGCGCAGGCCGGCCAGCGCCGAGGATTCCACAAAAGCGGCCCGTCCGAGGTCCACGCTGATCTGCGAGGTGATGCCCCCGCGGCGAACGCGCTGGATAATTTGCATGAGGGCTGGGCGGGAGGCTTGCGTGAGGCTGCCCCGGACATCAATCCGGACGACGTCCGAAACGACATCGAGTTTGACGTGGGCTTGCAACGACTGGTCCATAGGTACTCCAAAGAAGGGTGTCTATGGCCGACGGCTCAACCGCACTCAGCGTAGCCTCGCTGGTGGTTGGGCACAAGTTACCGGCCTCTGGTTCAGACTGCCTGGCGCCGGCCAGGCTCCTCATAGTGCGTCCGCGTGCTGGTTCCGCCCACGGACTGCACCAGGGACGCGGCGACATCGCGAAGTTTCACGTTGCCGTTGCTGGACGCATCTGTGAGGATCCGGACCGCCGTTTTCTGGTCGCAGCGGTTCTGCGCCATCACGATCCCGATTGCCATGTCGATGACGGTCCTGGACTCCAGCGTGGCGCGCAGGTTGGTGGCGCTGTCCGTGTGCAGCGCGAATCGCACGGCCAGCCGCAGCGCCTGGGAGATTTCGCGGGTATAGCCGCGGGCCCGGGCCGCGACGTCGCCGTCGAACTTGCGGGGAACATCGGAATAGAGGTTCAGTGCCGCCTGGGCATCGCCCTGGAGGTGGAAGGGCACCGACAACACCGAGCGCAGGCCGTGCGAGGCGACGGCGGCGGCGTAGTCAGGGCCCCAGCGGTCCTCGTCGAAGAGGTCGGGGACGTAGACCTCCCGTTCCTCCTTGGCAGCGCTCAGGCATGGTCCCTGGGACAAGGAGTACTGGATTTCGTCCACCTCGCGGGCGTAATCGCTGCTCCACCCGATCGTGGCGGCCTTGCGGTCCCGCAGCAGCGTAATTCCGCACAGCGCATCGTCCCCGGAACCCGCCACCTGGTGCGCGGAATAACGGGCAAGTTCGTTCAGGAACTCTTCGAAGTCTGCGCTTTCCAGGATCAGGTTCTGGATCTGGTCAATCCTGCCGATCGGCAGTTCGGCGCCCGGGTCTTCGCCGGTGCTGTGATTCGCGCCGCTGTTCAGGGACGTCTCGGACGGGGGCATGGCGCGTGGTCTCCAGATGAAAGGAAGGTATGGGTATTCGAAAAATGATAAGTCACGGCCCATCCCCCGTCCACCAGTTGTAGATCCACTAATTTCACAGCCACCGGTTTCAGATCCATCGGTACCCCCGCGGGGAAACGGCTAGCTCAGGCCGAGTTCGTCCTTGCCGAAGGCGAACAGGTAGGGAACGCCCGCTTCGGCTTCGATCTTTTCCTTGGCGCCGGTGTCGCGGTCCACGATCACGGCGACGGCCACCACGTTGCCTCCGGCCTTGCGGACGCCTTCGACGGCGGTCAGCGCGGAGCCGCCGGTGGTGGACGTGTCCTCCAGGACCAGGACCTTGCGGCCCTCAACCGAGGGACCTTCCACCTGCCGGCCCATGCCGTAGGATTTCTGCGCCTTGCGGACGACGAACGCGTCCACCGGGCGGCCGGCGTCGACGGCGGCATGCATGACGGCGGTGCCCACCGGGTCTGCTCCCATGGTGAGCCCGCCGGCGCACTCGAAATCGATCCCGGCGTCGTTCATCAGGGAGAGCATGACCTGGCCCACGAGCTTGGACGCCTCGTGGTGCAGGGTGATGCGGCGCAGGTCGATGTAGTAGTCGGCTTCCGCGCCGCTGGAGAGGATGACCTTGCCGCGGACCACGGCCAGTTCCTTGATCAGTTCCAGGAGTCGGGCACGGGCAGCGGCAGCGTCGGCTGCGAGGTCAGGGGTGGCAGTCATGGGTTCCAGTTTAGTGGGTGGTCCGACACGGGTTCCCCGCCGGCCGCCGTATGACGCGGGGGGCATCACGAGGTGGATCGGCTGCCCCAGCGCCCGTGGTGGAGGCGCCGGGAAGCGGAGGTGTGCGGCACCCGTTCGAAGGGCCCGGCCGGATGCATGCCTGGATCCCGCTGCCCGACCGCAGGTGCGGCCGGTATCTGCGGATGCTGCGGCGCCCGCCGTGCGAAGGCCGGTGCGTGCTCGGGCCGCGGGCCGAAGGCGATGAACCGGGGAATGATGCTGCGAACCGCCGGAACGCGCCGGGCCACGAAGAGTGCCGTGGCCGGAAATCTCGACCGTTTCCCGGTCATGATCGGGACAAAGACGGCACGCTGCATGACACGCTGAACGGTCTGCACGACAACGGTGGGCAGCCGCCGCCTCCGTTCGACTTTCTTGAGGTCTTCCACGCTCACGCGGCCGCGGAGCAGGGCAGGGGCAAGGAGTTCGGCGGAGGCCGCCGCGTCCTGGATGGCGAGGTTGATTCCGACGCCGCCGGCCGGCGACATCGCGTGCGCGGCGTCGCCGATGCAGAGCATGCCGTTGATGTACCACGGGTGCAGGCGGTTCAGGCGCACGTCCAGCCAGTGGAGGTCATCGAGGGAACGGATGGCGTCCACGCGGTCGGCGAGGTCCGGTCGGAGCGCAGCCACCCGCCGTCGGAAGCCCTCGATGCCCTCCGCGCGGATCCGGGCGTCGGTTCCCTTGGCCGCCAGGTAGCCCATTTGGTAGTAGTCGGTGCGGAACAGTGCCAGCAGCGCCTCTCCTGGGCCGAAAGCCGGCACGATCCCGGCTACCTCGCCCGTTTCGGTCGGGTAACGGGGCAGCCGGAACCACCAGGTGTCGAACGGGACGGGAAATTCTTTCGGCGCCATCCCGGCTGCGGTGCGCAGCACCGAATGGCGGCCGTCCGTGGCGACCACCAGGTCCGCCGGGAGTTCGTCCTGCGTGCCGTCCGGGGTCCGGAAGCGGACGCCGCGGACGCGGCCGCCGTTGCGGACCAGGCCGGTGGCGGTGTGGCTCATGAGAAGGGTGAACCCCGGCTCCTCGGCCGCCGCGGCGGCGAGGAAGTTCAGGAAATCCCACTGCGGCATCATGGCCACGTAATTGTAAGGCGGCGGCAGCGCGCCAAAGTCGCCCATGGTCACCGGCGGGCCGCCGGGCACGGGGAAGGCAACGTTCTTCAGGCGGCTCTGCGGCAGCTTTCTGAATTCCTGCCCGAGGCCGAGTTCATCGATCAGCCGGATGGTGGAAGGGTGCACCGTGTCGCCACGGAAGTCCCGCAGGAAGTCGGCGTGTTTCTCAAGGACCGTCACCTGCACCCCGGCCCGGGCCAGGAGCAGTCCAAGCATCATCCCCGCGGGGCCGCCGCCCACCACCGCGCATCCGGTCTTGTCCATGGCCCCACG
>JBKPJW010000541.1:0-5380 GCA_046730875.1 Actinomycetota bacterium
CACACCGTGATCGTCACCGTGTTTCTCGTTTACTTCACGCGCCCTCGGGTCCTCGAGCTCGGCCAGCTCGGCCATCACCTCGGCCACCGTCGTCCCGGTCAGCGTCGTCCCGGCCATCTCAGCCTCCTGTCATCAAGTGGGAAACTCAGCCTACGACGGAAGGGCCTCCTGTCGTATACGCCGTTCCATGGCCGGCGGTTCTGCGACCACTGACGCCGACAAGGATGCATGGCTACGCGGGAGCCCGCGCGGACGCCATGGATCCTCTGGCCGAGACGCACGCCGGCGGGTATGGTAAGTATGCTGATGATTTTTCATCGCATATCAGTTCCCGTTCCCGTCAAAGGAGACATCGTGAGCACGAGAGTTGAAAAGCGCGTTCTGGTCAACGTTCCCGTGAGCGTGGCCTACAACCAGTGGACCCAGTTCGAGGAATTTCCCCACTTTATGGGCGGGGTTAAGAGCGTCAAACAGCTCAGTGACGACCGGCTTGAGTGGGTTGCAGAAATCGGCGGAGTGCGCAGGCAGTGGCAGGCCAGAATCCTGGAGCAGATTCCGGACCGGAAGGTCGCATGGGCCGCGACCGAGGGCGCAACCAATGCAGGGTCTGTCACGTTCGAAGACCTCGGCGGCGGGCAGACGTCGGTCCAGTTGTCCCTCGAATATGAGCCGGAAGGCATTGTGGAGAAGGTGGGCGACAAGCTGAACATCCTGGAAAAGCAGGTTGAAAATGACCTCAACCGGTTCAAGACCTTCATCGAAGACGAGGGCTACGCGACAGGAGCCTGGCGCGGATCCGTCAGCGAAGGCGCCTCGGCCGGCACCCCCGGCGTTGACGCGGCGGCCGAGTCGCGGGGCGACAGCGGAAAAGCCGGCATTTCGGGCAAGGTCATTGCCGGCGGACTCGCTGCCGCGGCGGCTGCTGGCGTGGCGGCAGTAGCCGGGCGCAAAGATGATACCGATAGCCCGCAGCGTGCTGACGCGGACGCCGCGCTTCCGACGCCCTTGCCACCCACGGGGACGGCGGGCAGCGTATTCCCGGGTGAAGGGCTCCCCCAGGCCTCGACTCGTGCCACGGATGAAACTGTTGACCGATTCGACGCGAAGCCTTTCGACCAGACCAACGGCCTCGTTGATACCGAGGGCGATTCGGACGGGACAGCCATCAGCGACACTTCCAGCGCAGCCGACCGGGAGATTGGCACGGAAAAGCGCGGACCAGGCCCCGTTCCACCGACCAGCGGAGGCTTGGGACAGCACTAATCGTGTCCGCCAGGATGGCTGTCCGGCCCGTGGCCAGCTTCTTCTCCTGGCGCAAGCGCAGGGTGCGCACCCCAAGAAGCCCGGCTGAGCGTTGACTCCCCGGGCCCGGGTGCCGGGCCGTAGTCGAGGCGCCCCTCGACTACGGTCCCTGCGGACCGGTAGAGTCCCCGCATCTGTTCCGGACACTTCTTGGAGGCCACCATGCTCAAAAAAACCAGCAGGATGACCGGCGCCGTGGCGGGGCTGATGCTTTCGCTGGGCATGATCGCACCGTTGGCGCCGGCGGCGGCGTCGGTGGCCCCGGAGAGCTACGACATCGATTCCGCCCCCAGCCTGCAGGTGGTGGTCAACAAACACCGGCAACTGAACCCGGCCACGTACGTGCCGGCGGCGCTGGTCAGGATCCAAACTGAACGGTTGCAGACGCAGGCCGCGGACGCTTACAAGCAGTTCGCCAAGGCCGCCAAGGCGGAAGGCGTGAACATCATCCCGATCAGTGGCTACCGCACTTACAGCCAGCAGGCCAGCCTCTATGACAGCTACGTGCGCCAGTACGGACAGGCGACGGCGGATACTCTGGCCGCCAGGCCAGGCCACAGCGAGCACCAGACCGGCCTGGCGATGGACATCGGCAATGCCAGCGGAATCTGCGCCCTGCAAGCCTGCTTCGCGAATACTCCGACAGGCCAGTGGGCGGCCAAGAACGCCCGGAAGTACGGATTCATCGTCCGGTATCCGGCCGGGGCGGAGGCTATTACGGGCTATACCTACGAGCCATGGCATCTGCGCTACGTGGGGCCGGTCGTTGCCCAGGAAAGCACCAGCAGTGCCACCCTTGAGGGTTTCTTCAAACTGGAAGCGGCCCCGGATTATCTCCCCTAGCGGATTCCCTTCCCCTGTTCGGCGGATTGAGCGGCAGGCCCGGGAGGTTTCGGAAGCCCCGCACTGACCTCACGCCGGTCATCACAACCTTGCACACCTCCGGCATCGGCGGTCTTTTTTCGCCGAGCGTCGAAAAAAGATGACATCCGAGGGCTGCGCCGCTACCCTGAAAGGACTGTGTCCCACGACACAGAACCATAAAACGCTACAGTCCCCCGATATACGACGGCGTCAGGATCTTCGATGACCGCAGTTGCAGCCCGCCCCAGCCCCGCCGGACAGGACGTCCGCACCAGCACGGCAGCCTCCTTCGACCACTGGAAGCACCTTGTGGCGGAGTCCTTCGTTCCACTCGCCGCCTCGAGCGCGGATGCGGACAACTTCCGTGGCCGCATGCGGGCCCGGAGGCTGGATCGCGTGGCGATCGTCGAAGTCTCAGCGACAAGCCATGAGGTCCACCGCACGCCGGCGCTGGTTGCGCAGTCCAAGCAGCGGTATTTCAAGCTCAATCTCCAGCTGCAGGGCACTGGGCTCCTCATCCAGGACAACCGCGAGGCCCTCCTGCGCCCCGGCGACCTCTCCATCTATGACACCAGCCGCCCCTACACGCTGGCCTTCGAGGAGGACGCGCGGCTCATGGTGGTGATGTTCCCCTGGGACGCCCTGTCCCTGCCGCCGGACTGCGTCGCTCAGCTGTCCGCGGTGCGGATAGCCTCCGACGGCGGCCTCGGCGCGATCGTGGGCCCGTTCATCGCCCACCTCGCAGAGAATCTGGATGCCCTGGGTGGGCCCAGCGGGTCCCGCCTCGCCACGAATGCCCTCGATCTCGTGTCCACGATGCTGCACTCGGAACTGGACATGTCCCCGGACCGCATGAAGCCCCAGGCCCTCCTGGCGGCGTCTGTCCGCGAGTACATCGACGCCCACCTGGCCGATCCGATGCTGTCGCCCGCCTCCATTGCCGCGGCCCATTTCATCTCCACACGGCACCTGCATAACGTCTTCCATGAATCCGGGACCACCGTGGCGAGCTGGATCAGGACCCAGCGGCTGGAAGGGGCCCGCCGGGACCTGCGGGATCCGCTCCTGGCCGGCATGCCGGTGGCAGCCGTCGCCGGGCGCTGGGGCTTCCTGGACGCGGCGCACTTCAGCCGCTCCTTCCGGGACGCCTTCGGCGAATCTCCCAGCGACTGGCGCCGCGGCGCCTGAGGATTTACAACCCACGCCAGAAACGCGGGAAGGGGCGGTGCCGGATCTGTCCGGCACCGCCCCTTCCCGTCTGCAGCCGCTCGTTAAGCGGGGACCGCTGCGGGAGCGGTCCTGCGCTCCACGCCGACCTCCACCAGCACGCCGGCCGCAAACACAATGGGGACGGTGATCAGCAGGCCCACGGCCGTTTCGGCACTGCCGCCAATCAGCGCCGTGAAGTTGCTGACCACCAGGTACAGCACCCAGCCCAGCAGCGCGGTGGCGAGCACCGGCGCCACAGCAGTCTGCCAGACCTGGCCGGGTACCTTTTCGCGCCGGAAATACGCCACCACGGCCAGGGAGGAGAGCATGTAGAGCACCAGGAGTGCCGCCACGGCCAGCCCGCTGAACCAGGAGAACAGTGTCAGGACAGGATCCAGGGACAGCACGGCGAACGGCACCACGAGCAGGAAGGCGATCACCGTCTGGATCCGCGCGGCGACAGCGGGGGCGCGGTGCCGGTTGGTCCGGGCCACGGAGCGGGGCATCGAGCCGCGCAGGGCCAGCGAATGCAGATAGCGGTTGATGCCGTTGTGGAAGGCGATGATGCCGGCCAGCAGGGATGTCACCAGCAGGATGCCGGTGGCTGTTCCGGCCCACGGTCCGAACAGCTCCACCATCGGTCCCAGCACGAAGGAGGTGGAGTCGCCGGATTCGAGGGCAGCGCCCGCGGCGTCGATGACCTGCGAGGGGCCGTAGTAGCTGACCAGCATCCAGGAAATGAAGGAGAAGAACACCGCGATGACGCCCACCGACAGGTACGTGGCCCGGGCCACCGTGCGGTGGGCATCCTTGGCCTCGGCCGAATAGATGGCCGTAGATTCGAAGCCGAACATGGAAGCGACAGCGAACATGATGGCCACCCCGGGGGCGCCGCTTGCGATCGCCGCGGGAGAGAAGGATGCGGCCACGCTGAGTCCCTCCGGCCCGCCGCCCCGCAGCAGCACGGTAATCCCGAACATGAGCAGGATCGCGACCTCCAGGCCCACGAGCAACGCCAGCACCCGCGCCCCGAGCTCGATGTTCAGGGATCCCAGCACCTGCACGCCCGCCATGGTGATCATGGCCAGCAGCCACCACGGAACCTGGATGCCGGCCGATCCCAGGAGCCCCGAGAACGCCGCGCCGTACAGCCCGTACATCGCTGCCTGAACCGTGCTGTAGGCCAGGAGCGCCAGCCATGCGGCTCCCGCGCCGGTCTTGCGGCCAAAGGCGGCCGTCACATAGGCGTAGAAGGCACCGTTGGCCTGGATCCTGCGGCTCATCGCGACAAACCCGACGGCGAAGATCACGATGACGATGCCCACCACCAGGTAGGCCCCGGGCGCGCCGGAGCCGTTGCCGAGGGCCGCAGCCAGCGGTGAGGCCCCGACGATCCCCGTCAGCGGCGCCTGGGCGGACAGGACAAAGAAGAGAATGCCCATGACTCCGACGCTGCCGGCACGCAACGCGGTGGAGTGCTCCGGGCGGGGACTGGCTTCTGCGGTCCG
Organism: Actinomycetota bacterium; assembly: GCA_046730875.1. Taxonomy (GTDB): domain Bacteria; phylum Actinomycetota; class Actinomycetes; order Actinomycetales; family Micrococcaceae; genus Arthrobacter. The sequence goes on from JBKPJW010000541.1 coordinate 4,884, forward strand.
GGTCTCGGAATTTGAAATACTCATCGGATCCTTCTTAACGGTCATGAGTCTGGAAATGGCGATCTAAGAAATGGAGATGCTGTGCATCGTGAAAACCAGCATGGCAGGTGACTCACGTCACCCTTTTGTCGATCAGCGATCGGTTGTTGTTCCTCAGCGCACCTGCCTCCAGGGCCGTCGCGATCATTCGCAATGGGTCAAGTGCAGTTCGCGCAAAGACAAGACCGCGCGTCCGGCGCCGGAGGAGACTCGGAGAGACAGTACGGCCGCCCCGGAACCTTCCGGTGCTACCGCCAGTACCTCTAACTGTTCAGTGCCTCAACGACTCGATGTGGAGTACCCCTTGGAAACTTACGACGCCCTGCTGGCCTCGATCACCCCGGCCACCGGGAAGACCCGGACCATCCTCGACCCCGCGACCGGCACCGTGGTCGGCGAAGCCCCGGTCCACACCCTCGAGGACCTCGAGACCGCGGTCAGCGCCGCCGCCGCGGCGC
>JBKPJW010000542.1:0-3401 GCA_046730875.1 Actinomycetota bacterium
GCACTGGGGGAGGACTTCCGGGCAGGCGACTCGGCGGTGAGGCCCGAGGGGACTTCCGGCTGGTTTCCTGCGGAGGGAGCTGCGGTATCGCTGAGGCTCATGCTGTGGCCGCCTTTCCAAGACGAACGCGGGGATCAAGAAGCGGGTAGGCGAGGTCGATGAGCAGCTGGACCCCGACGGCGAGCAGCGCCGTGAGGAGGACCGTTGCCTGGATGAGGGGGTAGTCGCGGGTTTCGAGGGCACGGACGATCAGGGAGCCGACGCCGGGCCAGGCGAACACCACTTCCACCACCACCACGCCGTTGAGCATGGCCGCGAAGCGGGTGCCCAGGGCCGTGAAGACCGGGATGGCCGAGTTGCCCATGGCGTAGCGCCAGGTCAGCAGGGAACCCCGGACACCGCGGGACCGGGCCACGGTCAGATAGGGTGCGGCGAAGTTGTTCGTCATTTCGCGCCGGACCATCCGGGAGATCAGGGCGATCTGCAGGATGGCGATGGTGACGGTCGGCAGGACCAGGCCGCCCCAGGTGGCGAAGCCCGAGGCCGGGAAGATCGGGATGATCACGGCGAAGCCGGTGAGCAGCATGATGCCGGTCCAGAAGTCCGGCATGGACTGCCCGGCGATGGTCAGGACGTTGACGCCGAATTCGCTCTTGGTGTCCGGCCGACGGGACATCCAGACGCCCAGCGGGATGGCGACCACCGCGGTGAGCAGGATCGAGGCCGTGGCCAGGGTCAGCGTGTACGGCATCCGTTCCAGCACCACTTGAATGGCCGGGGCCTGGAAGGAGTACGAGGTGCCGAGGTTACCGGTGAAGAGCTGCTGCAGGAAGATCCAGTACTGCTCGATCAGGGGCAGGTCGAGGCCGAACTGCTGGCGGACCTTTGCCAGTTCCTCGGTGGTGGCCAGCGGTCCGGCGTAGGCCACGGCCGGGTCGCCCGGGGCTAGCCGGATCAGGATGAACACGGTGGAGACAGTGAGGAACACGGTCAGCAGACCCTGTCCGAGCCTCTTGAGGATGTACTTCGTCATGGTCTAGGCCTCCAGCCGGACGTCAACAAGCGGGTAGGAGTTGGTGGGCGCCAGCGAGAGGCCGCCCACACGATCCCGGTGGGCCAGCACGGACTTGGGCACGAACGCCCACGCGCACGGCCAGGTGTCCCAGATGGCCTGCTGCGCCACGGCGAGCAGCTCCTGCCGGCGCACGGGATCCACCTCGGTGGCAGCGGCCTGGATCTTGGCCTGCACAGCCGGGACCACGTACCCCTGGTAGGTGTCGCGGGTCTTTTCCTTCTCCGCGGTGCCGGCGTACATGCCCTGCATCATGGTGATGGCCAGGCCGGTGGGGCTGCTGAAGCCGTTGCCCAGCAGGTCCCAGTCGCCTTCCTTGCCCTGGCGCCAGGCCAGGATGTTGCCGCCGGGTTCGAACTGCTGGAGCTGGGTCTTGACGCCGATGTTGCCGAACATTTCCACCAGGGCTTCCATGACGGAGGTGTCGGACGCGAATTCGCCGGTTTCCCAGATGATCTTCAGCGTGAGGTCGGTGACGCCGAGTTCCTTGAGCCTGGCCTTCGCCTTTTCGGGGTCGTAGACGTAGGTTCCGGTCTTGGCGAAGCCTGTCAGGCTGGAGGGGGTGACGCCCTCGGCCTGGCTGACGGAGTTCACCAGCACGTTCTTGACCAGGGCGTCGCCGTCGATGGCCCAGCTGAGGGCTTCGCGGACGCGGACGTCGGCGAGCGGGTGCCCGGCCGGTTTGCGGAAGTTGTAGAAGATCTGGTTCAGCCGGAGGCTGGAGGCTTCTTTAAGTACGACGCCGGGGAGTCCGGCCAGCTGTTCGCGGGAGTCGGGCGTGATGGAGTCGATGACATCCACCTCGCCGCTGCGCAGCGCGATCACGCGGCTGGATTCCTCCGGGAGGAAACGGACCTCGACGGTTTCAACCGCGGGTGCTGGGCCCCAGTAGTTCTCGTTGCGGCGGAGGCTGTAGGTGCCGGCGCCGCGGTTGAACTTGGTCACGACGTACGGGCCAGTGCCGACGCCTTCCTGCAGTTCCTCCGGCTTGTTCTTGGCCGCGGGGCTGATCAGGATCATGCTCATGAGGGAGTCCAGGATGGGGATGGGCTTCTTGGATTCCATCCGGAACGTCCGGTCATCTACGGGCACCACGGTGGGGAACTCGGGGAAGAAGCCGGCTACGAAGGAACCCTGGACCTGCTGGTACATCTTCAGGGCCGTGGCGACGTCCTCAATCTTCAGGGGAGTGCCGTCGGAGTACTTGATGCCTTCGCGGAGCTTGACCGTCCAGACCGTGGGCGAGGTCATGACGAAGCTTTCGGCCAGGACCAGGACAGGCTTGGTTTCGGGGCCGATCGCGGTGAGTCCCTGACGCACCGCGCGCTGGACCGTGACGGCGGCGTCGAACTGGTTAAGTTTGTTGTCCAGGCTGACCAGGGAACGGTTGAGCGCCAGGGTCAAGGTGCTGGGTCCTGGCAGGCCCGTCGGGCCGGCACATCCGGCGACGGTGCCTGTGCCCAGGAGAAGTCCGGCCAATCCGCCGAATTGCAGCAGGCGGCGCCGGGAAATCTCGGTTCCTTGAGGAAGAACGGTCATCGTTGACCTCTCGGTAGAACGGGACGGCAGGGGGCCGGATTGGCCTGCGCCGTGTTACATGGATCACCTTGCCACGAATGCGCGTTTTGCGCAACAGTCCTAGCGCGATTCGCGCAGGTATGTCATCATGAGGACATCGGCAGCTCGATTTACCAGCGTCGATACAAGCTTCAACGCCAGCTTTATTGCCCGCTCGATTACCAGTCCAATCCAAGGGAGGAGGGAGACATGGCAGCAGTGCTCATACAGGCCGATGACTTTTCCGGCGCCGCTGAAGTAGGGGAATGCTTTGCCCGGCAGGGGCTCGGAACCCGGGTCCTGTTGGATCCCGCCCTCGTGGGCTCTTATCTTCCGGAAGCCTTTCTTTCGGGCGCCAATTATTCGGGTGCCATTCTTCCGGACGACCGGGACAACACCATTCCCGGGACTTCCGACGTGATTGTGGTTGACACCCACTCGAGGTCATCCTCGGCAGAAGAGGCAGCAGCCGGGGTGGCCCGGGTCTTTGCAGGCCAGGATGCGCCGCGCATTCCGGTGCTGTTCAAGAAGATCGATTCACTGTGGCGGGGCAACGTGGGGGCTGAAGTTGGGGCGCTGACGGGCCTCGGCTACCACGTACTGATTGCCGGTGCGCTCCCGCAGCTGAGGCGCACCGTGGTGGACGGACGCCCTTACGCCGACGGCGTTCCGCTGGCCGACACCGGACTCTGGAAGGCGGAGGCAGCCCTGCCGCCGTCCCAGCTGGCGGACGTATTGGGCCAGGATTCCGTGGAAGTCCTGGACCTCGCCG
>JBKPJW010000543.1:0-3099 GCA_046730875.1 Actinomycetota bacterium
AGCCAAGCTCGCCCGCCTGCCCAAGCCCAAGTCGCACGCGACCCGGATCGCGCTGGTGACCGGTGCGGCGTCGGGGATCGGGAAGGCCATCGCCACCCGCCTTGCCGCGGACGGCGCCTGCGTGGTGATCGCGGACCTGAACCTGGAGAACGCGCAGGCCGTCGCCACCGAGCTCGGCGGGCCTGACGTCGCCATCGGCGTGCAGGCCAACGTCACGGACGAGGCGCAGGTCGCCGCGGCGATCGACGCGGCGGTGCTGGCGTTCGGCGGGCTGGACCTGGTGGTCAACAACGCAGGCCTGTCCATCTCCAAGCCGCTCCTGGAAACCACCGAAAAGGACTGGGACCTGCAGCACAACGTCATGGCCAAGGGCTCGTTCCTGGTGGCCAAGGCGGCCGCGCAGGTGATGATCGGCCAGGACATGGGCGGGGACATCATCTACATCTCCTCCAAGAACTCCGTGTTCGCCGGCCCGAACAACATCGCCTACTCCGCCACGAAGGCAGACCAGGCCCATCAGGTCCGGCTGCTCGCCGCGGAACTGGGCGAATACGGGATCCGGGTCAACGGCATCAACCCCGACGGCGTGGTCCGCGGTTCCGGGATCTTCGCCGGCGGCTGGGGCGCCAAGCGCGCCGCGGTCTACGGCGTGCAGGAAGAGGAGCTGGGCAAGTACTACGCCCAGCGCACCCTGCTCAAGCGCGAAGTCCTGCCCGAAAACGTGGCCAACGCCGCCGCCGTGCTCACCGGCAGTGAACTCTCCCACACCACCGGTCTCCACATCCCGGTGGACGCCGGCGTGGCCGCGGCCTTCCTGCGATGAGCCCCGAATCCTCAGCAACGCGCACCGCCCCGGCCCCCGTCGGGGCGGTGCACGGCAGCGAGTCCGCCGGCAGCGTGTTCGCCGCCGTCGACATTGGCGCCTCCTCGGGCCGGGTCATCCTGGGCCGGGTTACGGGCAGTCCCGGTGGGAGGAGGGCCGAACTGGAGACGGTGCACCGGTTCCCCAACGGCGTCAAGGAGCTCGACGGCGGCCTCCGCTGGGACTTCGACGCGCTCTTCGCCGAGGTCCTCACCGGGCTCGCGGCAGCCGCCACGGCGGCCGCGGCCCGCGGCGAGATTATCGCCAGCATCGGGATCGACACCTGGGCCGTGGACTACGGACTGGTCAATGACGCCGGGGAACTTATTGCCGCCCCCTTCAGCTACCGGGACGAACGCTCCCGCGGTGCCGTCGCACGGGTCCACGACAAACTCGACCCGGCGCGGCTCTACGCCACCACGGGGCTGCAGTTCCTGCCGTTCAACACGATCTACCAGCTCGCCACCGAGCCCGGCCTGGACGGGCTGCAGGCCCTGCTGATCCCGGACCTCATCGCGTTCCTGCTGACCGGCCAGCGCCGCACGGAGGCCACCAACGCCTCCACCACCGGACTGTTCGACGCCGTCGCGGGGGAGTGGGCCACCGAATTCCTGGCCGCCCTGAACCTGCCGAAGACCCTGTTCCCGCCGCTGATCCAGCCCGGGGAGACCGTCGGGACCCTCACGACGGCAATCGCCGCCCGCCTGGGGCTGCCCTCCGCCACGAGGGTGGTGGCCGTGGGCTCGCATGACACCGCCTCGGCCGTGGCCGCCGTGCCCGCGGACGCCGGAGGTGACAGGGAGAAATTCGCCTACGTCTCCTCGGGCACCTGGTCGCTGGTCGGCGTCGAACTCTCCCACCCGGTCCTGACCGAGGCCAGCCGGACCGCGAACTTCACCAACGAACGCGGTGTGGATGGCACCATCCGCTACCTGCGCAACGTCGGGGGCCTCTGGCTGCTCAGCGAATGCCAGCGGGCCTGGGCCGCCGAGGGCTACCGGCCAGAACTGGAGGAACTGCTGGACGCGGCTGCAGCCCTCCCTGCCGGCGGCCCGGTCATCAACGCCGACGACCCGTTTTTCATTGCCCCCGACAACATGCCCGAACGCATCCGGGCCGCGGTCCGCGCCACCGGCGCCGTCCTCACCGATGACCCGGCCGCGATCACGCGGTGCATCCTGGACAGCCTGGCCGCCGGCTACGCCCGGACCATCGCCGATGCCGAACGCCTCGCGGACCTCACCGCCGGCGCCGTGCACATCGTGGGCGGCGGATCCCAGAACCGGCTCCTGTGCCAGCTCACCGCCGATGCCACCGGCAAGCCGGTTGTGGCCGGCCCCGTGGAAGCCACCGCGCTGGGCAACGTCCTGGTTCAGGCCCGCGCCGCCGGCGTGCTCAGCGGCGGCCTGGGCGAGCTGCGCGCCGTGGTCCGCGCCTCCCAGCAGCCGGCCGAGTACTTGCCCTCGCGCCGGGCCGCCGCCGGGTCCGTCACCGGCGGAGGCGCCCTGTGAGGATCGCGCTTTTCGCCACCTGCATCGTGGATGCCATGTACCCGGCCACTGCGCGCGCCACGGTGTCCATTCTCGAACGGCTCGGCCACGAGGTCGTCTTCCCCGCCGGGCAGGCCTGCTGCGGGCAGATGCACGTCAACAGCGGCTACTTCAAGGAGGCGCTGCCGGTTGTCGCCAACCATGTGAAAGCGTTCGAAGAAAACGAGTACGACGTCGCCGTCGCACCGTCCGGTTCCTGCGTCGCCTCGGTGAAGCACCAGCACCCCATGCTTGCTCGCCGCTGCGGCGACGCCGGGCTGGAAGCCCGGGCAGCCGCCGTCGGGCACAAAACATACGAGCTGTCCCAGCTCCTGGTCGATGTCCTGGGCGTCACGGACGCCGCGGCGCAGCTAGGCTCCCACTTCCCGCGCCGGATCACCTACCACCCCAGCTGCCACGGCATGCGGCTGCTCCGGCTCGGGGACCGGCAGCTGGATCTGCTGCGCTCGGTCGGCGGCATCGAAGTGGCCGAGCTGCCCGAGGCCGAGCAGTGCTGCGGCTTCGGCGGCACCTTCTCGATGAAGAACGCGGACGTGTCCTCGGCCATGCTCGCGGACAAGACCGCCAACATCTGCGGCACCGGCGCGGAGCTTTGCGCCGGCGGCGATGCGTCCTGCCTCCTGCACATCGGCGGGGGCCTGTCCCGGCACGGCAGCGGTGTCACCACGATGCACTTCGCCGAGATCC
>JBKPJW010000544.1:0-2055 GCA_046730875.1 Actinomycetota bacterium
CGAACTGCGCAGCCGCTTCGTCGGCATGATGATGGAGCAGGTCAAGGTCCTGGAGCTCACCCTCCCTGACAAGGACATCCGGTTCAACGAGGAAACCAAGAAATGGGAACACGGTCCCCTGGACTGGGATGAATTCCACGAAGTCCTGAAGGGTCGCGGCCCGTGCAACGCCCAGCGCCTGGAACGGCGCCGCGAGGCACACCAGAACGGCGCCTGGGTGCGCGAAGCCGCAGCCGCCTACGCGGAAAAACAGGCCAAGAAGCAAGCAGAGAAGGAATTTGCAGCATGAGCCCACACGGCAACCCGGAGTTCCCGGCAAGTACCGCAGACAGCGGCTCCCGCTCCATTGACAAGGCAGAAGATCAGTCAGCAGACAGGGCGAATGCGCCCGCAGGCGTCCCGGCAGCGGACAAGGCCGTCGCGGTCTCACCGGCCGCGTCCCCGGCCGCAGCCACCGAGGCCCGCCCGGCCGGCGTGACCGGCAACGTCTGGCCCATCTGGGAAGTGTTCGTCCGCTCCAGCCGCGGCTTGTCCCACGTCCACGCCGGATCCCTGCACGCACCCGATGCCGCCATGGCCCTGCGGAACGCCCGGGACCTCTACACCCGCCGCAACGAAGGGGTCTCCATCTGGGTGGTCCCGGCCGAGGCCATCGCGTCCAGCGATCCCGATTCCAAAGGGTCCTTCTTTGAATCCCCGCAGGGCAAGGACTACCGCCATGCCACGTATTACACCAAGAGCGAGGGCGTGAAGCACCTGTGAGCACCCCTGAAACTGCCCTGAACTCAGAGGAAACAACCGGCCACGGCGACATCTCCGTCGGTGTAGCCGGCAGCGGCGACAGCAGCGCGAGCGCCACCCGCATCACCCCCGGCAACGCCCTCCGCCCGGAAGACATCGCGCTGGCTGTCAGCCGCGGCGCCGCGAAGCCGAGTGAGGACATTGCCGAGTTTGCCCTGCGCCTGGGCGACGATGCCCTGATCCTGGCGCAGCGGCTTGGCCACTGGATCTCCCGCGCACCGGAGCTCGAAGAGGACGTCGCCCTGGGCAACATCGCCCTGGACGAGCTCGGCCATGCCCGGTCCTTCCTCAGCTACGCCGGCGGACTGGACGGGCGCAGCGAGGACGACCTCGCCTATTTCCGCCGCGAGCACGAGTTCCGCTCAGTGGCGCTCTTCGAACAGCCCAACGGGGACTTCGCCGTCACCATCGCCCGGCAGTTCGTGGTCAGCTACTACCAGTTTGAGCTCTACCGCCGCCTGGCGGAGTCCTCCGACGCTACCTTGGCCGGCATCGCCGCCAAGGCGGTTAAGGAAGTGGACTACCACCGGGACCACAGCACCCAGTGGGTCCTGCGCCTGGCCCAGGGCACGGACGAGTCCCGCCAGCGCATGATCCACGCGTTCAAAGTCATCTGGCCCTACGTGGATGAGCTGTTCCGCGACGACGAGCTCACCGGGCGCCTCAGCGAAGCCGGCGCAGCACCGCAGCCATCGAGCCTGCGCGCGGACTTCGACCGGCTCACCGGCGAGGTCCTGGCCGAAGCGGAGCTCGAGGTCCCCAACGTGCAGCCTGCTCTGGGCGGAGGCCGCCGCGGGCAGCACTCCGAGCACCTCGGCTACCTCCTCGCCGAAATGCAGGTGCTCGCCCGCGAGTACCCCGGGGCCAGCTGGTAGGCACCATGGAAATGTACGTGTCCGATCCGGAAACCGCCGAGCGCCGCAAGGCCGCGCAGGGCAACACCGCCCAGGAGAAAGCCTGGGCGGTGGCCGCCACCGTTTGCGACCCCGAAATCCCGGTTCTCACCATTGCGGATCTCGGCATCCTGCGCGACGTCCGGCTTTACGACGACGGCGGCATGGTTCCCGCCGTCCAGGTCACCATCACCCCGACCTACTCGGGCTGCCCCGCGATGGACGCCATCCGGGACGACCTCACCGCGGCCTTCCACAGCGCCGGGTATCCGAGCGTCCGGGTGGAACTGGTGCTCTCGCCGGCCTGGACCACCGACTGGATGAGCGAGGACGGCAAGGCCAAGCTGGAGCAGTACGGGAT
>JBKPJW010000545.1:0-1075 GCA_046730875.1 Actinomycetota bacterium
GAGGTCCTGCTGCTGGCCGCCGCGCAGAACCGTGACCTTGACCGTGGCCCCTGCAGGCTGTTCCCGCACGGCAGCGGTCAGCTGGTTGGGATCACTGATGACCAGATCCTGGAACCTCGTCACGACGTCGCCAACTTTGACGCCTGCCTTGTCGGCGGCGGAGCCGGACTCAACGGTCGCGACCTCCGCGCCCACCGAGAACCCGGAAGAGGACGAGGCCTTTGCCTTCACACTGACGCCGAACTGCGCGTGGGTGGCTTTGCCGGTGCTGATAATCTCCTGGGCCACACGCTTGGCATGGTTGATCGGGATGCTGAAGCCCACACCGATGTTGCCGCTGCTGCTGCCGGTGGCCGAGTCGCCGCCGGCGGAGGCGATCGCGACGTTGACCCCGATGATCTCGCCCTTGGTGTTCACCAGCGCGCCGCCGGAGTTGCCCGGGTTGATGGCCGCGTCCGTCTGGATGACGTTGATCGAGATGGATCCCTGATCCGCGGTGCTCGGGGTTTCGCCGCCGCCCGGAGGCGCGAACTGGAAGCCCTGGTCGCCGCCCTGGGAGTTGTCAGCGCCGTCCTTCGGCGCAGCCGAAGATGCCACGCTGATGGTCCGGTTCAGGGTCGAAACGATGCCGTCGGTGACCGTGCCGGTAAGTCCCAGCGGGGAACCGATGGCGACGGCGGTGTCGCCGACGTTCAGTTTGCCCGAGTCGCCCAGCGTTGCCGGGACCAGTCCCGAGGGGTTCTCGATCTTGATCACGGCGAGGTCGGAGAGCGGATCGGTCCCTACGATCTTCGCGGAGAAGACCTTCCCGTCGCTGGTCCGGACCTCCATGGTGGCGTTCGCGGTCTTGCCGTCGAGTGTGACCACGTGGGTGTTGGTGAGCACGTGGCCCTCGGCGTCAAGGATGATGCCGCTGCCGGTACCGCCGTCGCTGCCGCTGGTTGCCTTGATGGTCACAACACTGGGGGAAGCCTTAACGGCGGCGGCAGTGATGGCGTTGACTGCGTCTTTGTTGTTGACGATCACCGGCCCTGCCTGGGTCGTGCTGCTCGTAATGGCTGTGGCGGGACGGTCC
>JBKPJW010000546.1:0-2141 GCA_046730875.1 Actinomycetota bacterium
CCCTAGCATCGACGGTGGAATGATGCAACGCGTCGACTTCCTCACTCGAAACCGGGACTCGATCGCCACCTATATTGAATCCGCAGACGCGGCCTTGGCGCGCCGAACCGCCGGCACCGCTGCTTAGCCCACTTTCTCCGCAGCCATGCTTCAAAAACGACTGCTTTAGCGGTACGAAATCTGCCAACAAACTGAGGCAAGGGACTTCCGCAACACCTAGATTGGATGACGCGCGTGAACGTGCCTCACCGCGCTCCGCGCATGTCCCATCAGGGGTGTCCCAGTTCCTTGGTTCTATAGGGGTCCAATCGCCTGTAGTGGACTGTGGCACAAGCTGGATCGCCTGCTGGCGGACGACGGGAGCACTCGCGCCGGCGTCGATCTGAGCCCGAACTGTGGCCAGCGACGTCTTTTGGAGCTTCCCCGGGGAAGCTCCTGTTCGGGCTATTGTCGGAAGCGTGCGATTCATAGCAGAAGAGACTGGAGTGGCGCCGTAGTGACCAACGGGACGAGTTCTGGCAAGAAGAACGAACCAGCGAGTCCGTTCCTTGGACGAAGCAGCCGTGGCTCGACCAAATGCACGACCTTCCGGACGTTCTATCGCTTCTGGACCGTCTTCCCGAAAGGGTGAGCCGGCAGTCAACCCTCGACGCGGTCTCAGCAGAGTTGAATGGGGGGCAGAGTCCTCCCCGCATTCATCGCGGCGATGGTGTGGGGATGGGGCACCGCCGCTGGCATGGGCGCACTTCGGACAGGGTGGAGACTCACCCAGACCAAGGCCAAGAGCACGAATACTTGGATCTGCTTGCCGGCTGGGGAGAAGCTTACGGTCGAACGAGAGCGCAGGTCGAAACCGAAATCTTCAGGCTGGCGACAGGACGCGGCCGAGTCGTCGGAGTACCCCAGTCGACCTCTGAAACAAATACGACTGTCCGCAAGCCGATCCCCTTTCAATCCCTCAGTCTCCCTCTTTGCCCGAGGGCTCGCCGGAATCGAAGGGCCGCATGGTGGCCTTCAGTGGGTGGCGGAGACGGCCGCACCGCCTCCGGGCAGAAGCCCTCGTTAGCCATCAAGTGAGTCGCATCCTGCCAGGAAAAAGCAAGGGTGCTTACTAATTTAGATGCGATAGATGGCTACCACCAGCAGTCCTGAGGCACCTGTTCCACGGCGGGCCGCCGTGGCACGATAAGCGTGTGGGTGCCCGCTGCAGCTGCACGGGTAGGCCGGCGCAAAGGAACGAATCATTAAGCGGGAACTGAAAAAGGCGGCCGACAAAGTCGCCGATGAAGCCGCCGGCAAGACGGCGGAAGTCATGAACTCCAAGCCCCTCAGAATTCTGGCGCGCTGCGGATTTGCCGTCAGCGGCACGCTCCACCTCCTAATAGGCCTTATTGCCTTCGGAGTCGCCGCAGGCAACAGCGGCCACGCGGACGTCACCGGGGCGGTCGCCGCACTGGCCAACCAGCCAGCCGGTCCGCTGCTCCTGTGGGTCAGCTTCGCGGCATGCGTATCCCTGGCACTCTGGCAAGCCGGCGACGCCCTTTTCGACTTCGAACGCCTGCCTACCAGGCACAAGACCGGCAAGAAACTCAAAGCGGACGCGCAGGCGGTCGTTTATACCGCCATGGCCGTCATGCTGGCCGCTTTCGCCCGGGGCACGGACCAAGACGACGGGGAATCCACCAGTGACCTGACGGTCAACCTCATGAACGCGCCAGGCGGCGTCCTGCTCCTGGTACTGATCGGAGCGGGAGTAGCCATCCTCGGCATCATCTACGCAATCCGCGGAATCCGGAAATCCTTCCAAAAACACATCAACCTGCCGCCCTCACCCGCCGGGTACAAAGCCATCACCGCCCTTGGCATAACCGGATACGTATCCAAAGGCGTTGCCCTGTTCGCAACAGGACTGTCGGCGCTCATCGCCACGGTCACCGTCCATCCTGAGCAGGCAGGGCTCGACGCCGCGCTCCACGCCCTGCGCGAACAGCCTTACGGGACGTATGTGGTGGCCGGCGTGGGTGCAGGCCTGGCCTGCTACGGGCTCTTCACGATCGTACGGGCGCATCTCGCCAAGATGTAATCCTCTCCGGACAGGATGCTTTCACCTCGAGGCAGCGGCCGCCTACCATTGGCCGGAC
>JBKPJW010000547.1:0-8967 GCA_046730875.1 Actinomycetota bacterium
AGGTTGAGGAGCCGCGCCGTGAGCACCATCCGGGCATTTTTTGTAGCAGGAAAATCATTCAGCAACCTCTTTTCGGAGATCGGTTCCGCGGCTGGAACGCGCGACCTGCTCCCTCCGCCGGCCGGGCTTGTCGGCTCGGGCCACCGGCGACGTCGGCGCCAAAGCCCTAGCTCCGCTAGCTCGGGCACCACTGCGGGGCATGTGGGGTAGGGGCCATGATGCGTGCAATCGTGCGCTGGACTTTGCAGTTCCGGCTTCTGGTGCTCGCGGCCGCGGCAGGCATCCTTGCGCTGGGACTCACAAACTTGCCGAGCATGTCCGTGGACGCCTTTCCGGAATTTGCCCCGCCACAGGTAGAGATTCAGACTGAGGCGCTGGGATTGTCCGCCGCCGAGGTGGAGCAGCTCATCACCTCCCCCATGGAGGCCGACCTGCTGAATGGGGTGGCCTGGGTTGAGGCGATCCGGTCCAAATCCGTGCCCGGCCTTTCGTCGATCCAGATGATTTTCAAGCCTGGGACAGATCTCTTCCGTGCACGCCAGCTGGTCTCGGAACGGCTGACCCAGGCGCGCGCACTGCCCAATGTTTCCGCGGCCCCTGTGCTCATGCAGCCGCTGTCCTCGACCAGCCGGGTCATGATGGTCCGGCTGACATCCAAAGACATGTCGGCCATCGACATGTCGGTCCTGGCCCGCTGGACCATGAAGCCCGGGCTCTTGGCCGTGCCCGGTGTCGCGAACGTGGCGATTTGGGGTCTGCGGGACCAGCAGCTTCAAGTCCTGGTGGACCCGGCGCGGCTCGAGGCCAAGGGAGTCACCCTCGACGAAGTCATCAAGACGACCGGCAATTCCGTATGGGTTTCGCCGCTTAGCTACCTGGAGGCGTCCACACCGGGCACCGGCGGTTTCTTCGAGACGGGTCATCAGCGGATCGGCGTCCAGCATGTCCTGCCGATCACCACGCCGGAGGATCTGGGCCAGGTTCCGCTCCAGGGTCCGGCCGGCAATCTCCTGCTCAAGGACGTGGCCACGGTGTCAACCGACCACCAGCCCCTGATCGGCGACGCCCTGCTCAGCAACGAAGCCGAGTTGCTGCTGGTCATTGAGAAGTTCCCGGAGACCAACACCATGGACGTGACCCGGGGCGTCGACGAGGTCCTCCGCGAGCTCCAGCCAGGCTTGCCCGGAGTCGCGATCGATACCAGCGTCTACCGGCAGGCCTCCTTTATCGACGAAGAGGTCGGGACGCTCGGCGTCGCTGCCCTGATCTCGCTGCTGCTGATCGTTGCCCTGTTTGGCGCTTTCTTCCGTTCCTGGCGCACGGCCCTGATCAGCCTGGTCACGATTTCCGTATCGCTGACCGCGGCAGCGCTGGTGCTGGATCTGCGCGGCACCGGGATGAATACCATGGTCCTGGCCGGTATGGTGCTTGCCCTGGCTGTCATCGTGGGCGACGTCGCGGAAGACCTGAACGGCATCGCACGTGCACGCAGCGCCGCAGCCAGGGCGGACCTCACCTCCGGCGACGGCGGCCCTGGCGGCGGCAAGGACCATGCCCGGGACCAACACGATTCAGTGATCCCGGACGCCCTGCGGGCAGCCCGCACGCCAATCCTGTATTCGCTGCTGATCATGGCGCTGGCGCTCACGCCTGTTTTCTTTATATCCGGTGAGAACGGCGCGCTCTTCGGACCTTTGGTGCAGAGCTATCTGATCTCGTTGGTTGTCTCGATGATTGTCGCGCTGACGGTTACGGCGGCACTGGCGTTCGTACTTCCTGTTGGTTCCAAGTCGCCGGAACGCCGTTCGCTGGCGCGGCTGCAAGGCGCGTACGGGCGCACGGTGACGCGCCTGACGCAAAAGACGCGGTGGGTATTCGCCGCCGCGGCGGTGGTGGCGGTGGCCGGACTGGCCCTCGCACCGCAGTTGGCCGGGACCCGTCCGGTGGTTCCGGTGCTGGCGGACAAGACCCTGGTGGTGCACTGGAGCGCGACAGCGGGCACGTCGGATCAGGAAATGAGCCGGATCACCGAAGCGGCAGCCGGAGAACTGCGCGCAGTGCCCGGTGTGGCCAACGTCGGAGGACACGTCGGGCGTGCGATCACCTCCGATCAGGTTGGGGACGTCAGCTCGGGCGAGCTGTGGGTGACCGTGGCCCCCGACGCGTCCTACCCGGACACGGCGGCCGCCGTCGAACGGGTGGTCGCAGGCTATCCGGGTCTGAGCAGCAAGGTCTCCACCTACCCGCAAGAACGCATCGACCAGATCCGGGAAGAAGCGGACAGCGGCTTTGCCGTCCGGGTCTTCGGACTGGACCCGACGATTCTGCGGCAGAAAGCCGCGGAGGTGCAAAGGGTTCTCGAGCACACGGCCGGCGTGGTCAATCCCCACGTCGATCTGCCCGCCGAACAGCCGATCGCCGAGGTCAAAGTGAACCTGGCCGCGGCCCAAAAGGCCGGCGTCGTCCCCGGTGACGTACGGCGGGCAGCCGCCGCCCTCCTGCAAGGCATCGAAGTGGGCAACCTCTACGAACAGCAGAAGGTCTTCTCGGTCATCGTGAAGGGGAACGCGGCCACCCGCAGCAGCCTCGACAGCGTCCGCAACCTGATCATTGACACCCCCAACGGCGGGCACGCCCGCCTTGGCGATGTCGCGCAGGTGACCATGGTCGGGAACGAATCCGTGATCCTGCATGACGACACCTCCCGGCGCATCGATGTCAAGGCCGAGATCCAGGGCCGTCCGCTGGGCGACATCCAGCAGGACATCAACACAGCCCTGCAGCAGATGCAGTTCCCGATTTCCTACCACGCCGAGATCCTCACCCAATACGCCCAGCAGCAAAACAACTACCAGTGGCTCTGGCTGCTCGCGGCCGTCGCCGCGGCCGGCATCCTGGTGCTGCTGCAGACGGCGACGGGGAGCTGGCGGCTCGCCGCCCCGCTCTTCCTTGGATTGATCCTGGCACTGTCCGGCGGGGTGCTGGCGGCCCAGGCCACAGGCGGGGTCAACTCGCTGGTGGCCCTTGTCGCCTTCGCCGCAGTGCTCGGAATAGCCGTCCGCGGCGCCCTCCTGCTGACAGGCCAGGTCCGGCGTCTGCGGGCTACAGATGCTTCGGTACCCTGGCCTGCGCTGGTGGTCCGCGGAACCAGGGAAAGGCTGGGGCCCGTCCTGATGTCCACCGTCATCATGGCCCTGGCGCTCTTGCCCCCGGTCCTCCTGGGCGGTGTCGTCGGCACGGAAATTATCCTGCCGCTTGCCGTGATCATCTGGGGCGGCCTGCTGACAACGACCTTCTTCACCCTGTTCGTTGTACCCGCCATGCTGCTGCGGTTCGCACCGAAGCCAGCACCCGGCGCCCGGACCGGCCAGGGCACTCCTGCACCAACGGAAAGCCAGGACGCGTCATGAAGACCCCACTCTCGCCGCGGGGCAACAAGGTCGCCACTTTCATCGTGGCGGTGTTCGTGACGGTCTTCACGGCGCTCTCCGCCGCAGGTTGCGCGCAGGCGCCGGAGTCGGCACCGACCGAAGGCGACCCGGCGGAAATCGCCGAAGTCCCCGGCACGGACCTTCACCGGCTCACCCTCACCGAGCACGCCGTCGAACGGGTCGGGATTGCAACAGCAGTGATTGCCGTGGATCCCCGGACCGGGAAGCTCACCGTCCCCTACGGGGCCATCCTGTACGACAGCTCGGGCAAGGCGTGGGTCTACACCAACCCGGAGCCTCGGGTCTACGTGCGCCAATCCATCACCGTCCAGCGCATCAACGGCGATGTGGCCGTCCTGACCGACGGGCCGCCGGCAGGGACCGTGGTGGTCACGACAGGTGCGGAGGAACTGCTCGGCACCGAATTCGATACGGCCGAGTGACATGCGCTGGCTCATCGGGATCAGCCTCCGTTTCAAGACGGTTGTCGTCGCCCTCGCGTGTGCCGTGATGCTGCTCGGTTCCTTGCAATTGGGTTCCGCGTCCGTGGATGTCTTCCCGGAATTTGCCCCGCCACGCGTGGAAATCCAGACCGCGTGCCTCGGGTTGACCGCCCAGGAAGTCGAAGAGCTCGTCAGTGTGCCGATCGAGGCCGCCGTGGCCGGCATGCCGGGCCTGGACGAGATCCGGTCCAAATCCGTACCCCAGCTGTCCTCGATCGTGCTGCTCTTCCACCAAGGCACTGACCTGCTCAACGCCCGTCAGCTTGTATCGGAACGGATGGCTTCGGTGACCGCGGCGCTGCCCACCTGGGCGGCCCCGCCCGTGATGCTCCAGCCGCTGTCTGCGACCAGCCGCGTGATGAAGATCGGCATGACGTCCTCGGAACATTCGCTCATCGAAATGTCCATGCTTTCCTACTGGACCATCCGGGCCCGGCTGCTACGCGTCCCCGGCGTGGCAAATGTGGCCATCTGGGGCGAACGGCTCCAGATGCTCCAGGTCCAGGTCGAACCGGACAAGCTCAAGGCCCAGAACATCTCCCTCAACCAGGTCATGGAAGTCACCGCCGGCGCGGTCGACGCCGGGCTGCTGCAATACTCACCCGGACGGTTCATCGGGACGGGCGGCTTCATTGACAGCCCGAACCAGAGAATGGGGATCCGCCACGTCCAGCCGATCCAGACTCCCGCTGACCTGGCCCAGGTGACCATCCGGGAAAAGGACGGTGTAGCGCTGCACCTGGGCGATGTGGCCCAGGTCGTGGAGGACCATCAGCCTCTGATTGGTGATGCGGTGATCAACAACGGGCACGGGCTGATGCTGATCGTCGAGAAGCTGCCGTGGGGCAACACACTGGACGTGACCAAGGGCGTGGAGGAAGCCCTCCACGAACTGCAGCCGGGCCTGAGCGGCATCAACTTCGACACGACGATCTTCCGCCCCGCCAGCTTCGTTGAGGAAGCGATCTCCAACCTCAGCATCGCGCTGCTGCTCGGCTGCCTGCTCGTCGTCATGATCCTCGTCGCGTTCCTGTTTCAGTGGCGCACGGCCCTGATCAGCATCATCGCCATTCCGCTGTCCCTGCTCACCGCCGCACTGGTGCTCTACTTCACCTCCAGTGCCATCAACACGATGGTCCTCGCAGGGCTGGTCATCGCCGTCGGCGTCGTGGTGGATGACGCGATCATCGACGTCGAGAACATCATGCGCCGGCTCCGGCAGCACCGCGCCGGGGGCATTACGGGCTCTGGCAGTGACGAATCTGCGGCATCGGTGGTCTTGAAAGCCTCCCTGGAGATGCGGAGCCCGATCGTCTACGCAACCCTGATCATTGTGGTCGCCGCCGTACCGATCTTCTTCCTGGACGGGCTGACCGGGGTCTTCTTCCGGCCGCTCGCCGTCTCCTACACCCTGGCTGTTCTTGCCTCGATGCTCGTGGCGCTGACAGTAACGCCGGCGCTTGCCCTGATCCTGCTGGGCAAGGCCAAACTGGATGTACGGGACGCACCGCTGGTCCGTGTGCTCAAACGCGGCTACCACGCGGCCCTGTCCAAGACCATGAACCGGCCCCGGTTCGGCTACGCAGGCTTTGGCGTGCTGGCGGTAGTGGGCCTGGTCCTCGCTCCCCTGATGGGTTCATCCCTGTTTCCCACGTTCAAGGAACGGGACTTCCTGATGCACTGGATCTCGGAACCGGGAACCTCTGCCGCGGAAGAGTTCAGGATCTCCCAGCGCGGCTGCGAGGAATTCCTCAAGGTTCCCGGCGTCCTGAACTGCGGCACCCACATTGGGCAGGCCTTCGCCGCGGACGAGATCGTCGGTGTCAACGCCGGCGAACACTGGATCAGCATCGACCGCCACGCCGACTATGACAAGACGGTGGCCGCCGTCGAGCAAGTGGTCAACGGCTACCCTGGGCTGCACCGTGACGTCCAGACCTACCTAAAGGAGCGGATAGAAGAGGTCATCACCGGCGCCAGCGAGCCCATCCTGGTCCGGGTCTACGGAGACGATCTCAACGTGCTCCGGGAACAGGCGCAAAGGGTCAAGGCAGTCATGGACTCGATCGAGGGCACCGATGACCCCCATGTCTCCCTGGAAGTGGAAGTCCCCCAGATCGCCGTCACGGTTAACCTGGCCGCGGCCCAGAAGTATGGCCTCAAACCGGGGGACGTCCGGCGCGCGGCCGCGACGCTCGTAGCAGGCGAGGAAGTCGGCGACGTCTTCCGGGACGGCCGGGCCTACGACGTCCAGGTCTGGAGCACCCCGGCCACCCGCTCGTCCGTCACCAGCATCGAGGATCTGCCCATCGATACCCCAAGCGGAACGCGGGTTCGCCTTGCCGACGTGGCCGAGGTGAGCCTGCAGGCGACGCCGAACCAGATCGACCGCACTAACGGATCACGGCGCGTGGAGGTGGGCTCCTTTCTGGCCCAGGGAGCGGACCTGGGAAAGGTGGTCAGTGAGTTGAAGTCGCGGCTGGCCAGCCTGGATCTCCCGACCGGCTACAGCGTTCAGCTGCTCGGCGAATACACCGAACGCGAGGCGGCAACGAACCGCCTGATGATCTACTCCGCGGCGGCACTAGCCGTGATCATCCTCCTGCTCCAGGCATCATTCCGGAGCTGGCGGCTGGCAATCCTGTCGCTCCTCACGCTGCCCGTAGCCCTGGTAGGCGGGATCATAGCCGCCTTCATGACCGGAGGAGTCCTCTCCCTCGGGTCCCTGGTTGGATTCCTCACGGTGATGGGCATCGCTGCGCGCAACGGCATCCTGCTGATCAACCACTGCCAGCACCTGGAAACCTACGAGGGCGAGACCTTCGGCCGCGCCCTGGTGCTGCGCGGAGCGGCCGAACGGCTTTCGCCGATTCTCATGACCACACTGGCGACCGGACTTGCCCTGGTGCCCCTGGTTGTCATGGGCAACATCCCCGGCCACGAAATCGAACACCCCATGGCCGTCGTGATCCTGGGCGGCCTCGTGACATCCACACTGCTCAACCTGTTTATTGTGCCCTCGCTCTATCTCCGGTTCGCCAAATCCCGGAAGACACGCGAGCGGGAACGCGCAGCCGCCGGGCCGGTGACCGTGTGACCGCGGCCCGAGACCGCCCCGAAACGCCTCAAAGAAAAGTCCGATGCTCCGCAAAAGCAGAACATGTGCGCACGCTCCTTCAGGTCCCGGCCAAGCCGCTTGATGATAAGCGTCATTGATCATGAGGCGCCTGCCCCTAAGAGGTTGGCGGCCTGAAAGCCTCTGCCAGCCTGTAGCCCGTTCATGGAAACAGCCAGGTAGGCACTAAGCGTTGCTGCCGCGCCGGCCCAGCCGGAGTCCACAGGAACTGATCATGGGGCTCGACGACGTCGCGCCGCCCGCGCCGGGCACGCCCAGTTCAGCCACCCTGCCGGTCCGACGGTACCGCCGGCAGACTAGGGGGGAGGAAGTAGCAGAACAGTCCGCCGCATCTTCCGTATCTTCGCCCGGATTGCGACATATGATGGCCAAAAGAGTGGCCGAAAAGTCACGGCGCGCGAAAGGATGCAGATGGTAGGCAGGCCGAGGCAGGAGAACGGGCAGGTCCAGGGAGCTGCGGCGTCGCTGTTGAATGGTCTTGCTGTGCTGGAAGCCTTTTCCGTTCAAAATCCGGTTCTTGGTGTGACTGAGGTTGCTCAGCGCGTTGGCCTTCACAAGAGCACGGTCTCACGCATTCTTGGCGGTTTAACAGAAGCCGGATATGTCCAGCGGGATGAGGACACGGGACGGTATCGGCTCGGGCTGGGCCTCCTTGCGTTGTCCGGCCCTTTGCTGGCGGACCTGGATGTCCGCCGCGCTGCGGTTCCGTATTTGGAGCAGTTAACCGAAAGCACTCAAGAGACCAGCGCTATCTCTGTCTGGAATGGTCATGAGGCCATCGTCGTGGAGCAGGTTCCCAGCCCGTATCAGGTCAAACACACTGCCACTATCGGAACCCGGTACAACAAATTCGAGAGCTCTTCGGTGCGGGTCTTTCTGGCGGAGCTGGCGCCTGCCCTCGCGACCGAACTGATCGAGTCCGGGCAGATTCTACGCACGGCGGGAGATGGTTTGCCCTTGGACCACACCAGCCACCTGGAGGAAGTTGCCCGTCAGGCATACGCCGTCAACGACGGTTCGACTACCGAGGAGGAGTTTGGGGTCTCCGCTCCCGTTCGGGATTACCGAGGCAAGGTGGTTGGTTGTATCACTGCATCCGCTCCCCGTTCCCGCGTGCATAAACACGCCACCAGGGACACACTGGTTCAAGCCGTACAACGTGCTGCATCGGAAACATCAACCCGCTTGGGCTGGTCGGCTTCCCTTCCGGGCTGATTTCACCCGCCCTTCTTCGGCGAACGTCAGCAGCATCGTGTTGATGGCATTCCAGATCGGGGGCCCTGACGGCGCTCTCGCGCTCGGAAGAAGTTTTTCCGTGAGGGAGCACCTGCCGGCCAGCGAGGCGGTGGCCTTCGTGAAGTTCCGTCGGTCCCTGATGTTGTAGACCATCGAGGAAACGGCTCGCAGACCCATCGGATCCTGCCCGGACGCGTCCTTAGCGGACCTCACCGCACAGTGGCTGCTGTATGCAGTGGCCGGGTCTATTTCCCCGGTGGAGCCGTAATAACCGGTCAGGGCATTGGACCTGTTACCCCGGCAGGCTGCCCAGCCGTGTCGACACGCGCTCAGCGGCCTGTAGCACGGCTTCGCGCAGGATCGACTGACTTTGCTGGTTCTGCACTCGGGCCCGGGGCGCGCTGGCTGTGATGCAGCCGACGACTGCACCCCGGTAGTCCCGCACAGGGGCGGACACGCCGTATTCCTCGTAAGTGGTCTCGCCGTCGTTGACGGCGAAGCCGAGGTCCCGTACACCCGCGAGCTGTTCGTGGGCAGGGTCCTCGGGACCGAGGTAGCCCTCTCGCAGGACCGTCCTGCTGGCCAGCAGACGGTCGGTCTCCTCGGTCGGCAGTTCGGCGAGGAACACGCGGACTGAGGAGCTGGCAAATTTGTTGTAGCG
>JBKPJW010000548.1:0-7297 GCA_046730875.1 Actinomycetota bacterium
CCAAAATATTGAACGAATGGAGTCAGGATCTGGCTCACGCGCTCAAGATCCCCGACGTGCCCGTCGAGCGTGAACACTCCTGGATCTGGCCCGGAAGCTTGCCATTCCCGCGCTGATTCCCCGGGGTGGAGGTGAATTGACGCTCTGCGCAGCGTCTACTCCGGGCCGCTCCCCGTGTTTTCTAACGCCGATAGCGGATCTACGTTGGCGAAGATCCGTTATCGGCGCTTGAAGTGCGGCAGTAGCAGTGGCCGTGAGGACTTCTTTGTCCGTTCTCCGACCACTTGTCAGTGTGGCCGCTCGCGCGTTACAGAATCCGATTCCGGATTAATCCGTTTCCGGGCCGGTGCAGAAAAAACAACTGTAGGTGTCGCATTCCTCGCCCGCCGCCGAGGCCACAGTCGATGCGCCGCCGCCGTCACCGGCCGTCTCCGGGTAAATGATGCTGGTCATGGCCTACTCGCCGTACATGAGGCTGGTGAGGAACGCGCCCAACGGGCCGGGCACGGGTGCATCGTTCCCCTTCGCGGTAAACGGCTGGGCCTGCTCGAGGTACAGGCCTTCCCACGGCGAGCACGTCAGCTCTCCGCCTTCAAAGGGGACAGTGGCGGCACCTGCTTGAACGGCGCGTGGGCACGCAGTGCGGCGGAGCTGCGGTGGCCGATTGAAATGGACATGATCCCTTTTCCTTCCTGCTGATGGCCCGAGAACCCCTGTGTTACGGAGCCAGGTCTTATTGCGGCCCGTACCCGGCAACCTCCGATTCAAAAACGACGTCGGTGGGCACGCTGGCCATTGAACGGTTCCTCCGCCCCGTGGCCTGCGGCACAAAATGCAGTAGCGGGCAACAACAGTCAGCGGGCCGCCGGACCTCTTGGGGCCGGCGGCCCGCTTCCGAATAGGAACCCTTATCGACGAACAACTGGCGGAGACGCGCGTCGCGCCGGTTGGCATGCAAGGCACTGAACAGGGCTGATACAGTCCTGCTCTGGAGTAGGTTTATCTCCGGCCCACATTGGATTATCCGGAGGACCCGCAGCCCATGGACTACAGCGTCGCCCGAGAGCGGGCGCAGGCCGAGGAAGAACGCCTGCAGTTGCCTGAGCCGGTCTCAATGCGTTCCATCCAGGCCCATCTGGAAGCAGCTAGGGGACGCAGGATTGTCATCAAGCCAATCGACAACACCCCGATGGACAAGGTCTGCGGCCTGTGGTTCGGTCTGGACACCATGGACCTCATCCTCCATGCCAAGGCCGCCTCAGAGGTCCACCGACAGCAGATCGTTCTGCACGAGTTCGCCCACATGATCCTCCGCCACGAGCAGGAGGACCTTTCGCACGACTACGCCAAAGCCTTCTTCCCGGACCTCGACCCGGAGCGCGTCGTCTCAGCCCTGAAGCGCACCGACTTCTTCGACGAGCTCGAGGTGACAGCTGAGCTCCTCGCGGACCGGCTCGCGTCCCGTATCCGCCGCTCCGGCCAGCGGCCTGACGCGCAGCCCGGCAACTTCGGGGCGGTCTTCGGATGACGCAGTTCCTCATGGCCGCGGCACTGTTCCTGTTGGCCGGGGCCCGCATTCCCGCCCTGCTTCGCAACCGGACCGATCTGGTGTTCTCCTGTGCGGTGTACGGAGGCATGGGCTCTTTGCTCATGTCCCCGATTGTCTACGTCCCCGTAGACACAGCCTTGGGCGGGATGAACCTGGTCAAACTGGTTCTGAACTCCCTGATGATCATCTCTCTCTGGTATCTGCGCCTCGCTGCATTCGCTGCCATCGCCCCGGAAGCCGGCGATCGCCGGTCCTGGTGGACACGCACCCTGCCTCTGACGCTCACGCTGAGCCTGCAAACCGCGTTCTTCGTCCTCACCGGACCCACCGTCACGACCCCCGCCTGGGGCATCTACGAGGACCGCTTCCCGGCTCTCCTGTTCTCACTGATGCTCACCCTCTTCATCTGTTCGATGAGCGCGGAAATTGCCGTGATCTGCTTCCGCTACGTCCCGCGTATGCGCCGCTCGTTCCGTGTCGGGTTCTCCCTGCTGGGTGCCGGCTGCATCATGGGTTTCCTGGTGATGGCCGAGATGTGCGTCTCTCTGCTGGCCCGACACCTGACGTTCCTGTCCATACTGGTCAGGCCTGATTTCCCCTACCATCAGCTGGAACTGGTCGCGACCGTCCTGGCCGGCACCGGACTGACGATTCCGGCGGTTGCCGGCAGAGCTGCCCGCAGAAGCCTGCACCGCTGGAACACCGAAACTCTCGCACGCCTCGAGTCCATCTGGGCTAAAGCGCTGCAGAGCACGTCTCCTGACCGGACCCTTGAGGCCGATCCGCAGGCACCGGCACAGGATAGGCTGCACCGGATGATTGTCGAAATCTGGGACGCTGACCTCGCTGCCGGCACTTCGGCGACCTTTCTGACCGCGGAGGAGCGCAGCTACCTGCTCTCCGTCGAAGGAAAGCTCCATGTCTCCCCTGCCCGGGCATAACCTGCGACAGCTACGGAAAGCCCCCATGCACCTCCTGACGCACCCGACCCGCCGGACCTGCCCGAGCGGTACGGACATGTACGGGATCTACCGGAATATGGTCCTCTTCGATTTCAAGACTGAAGTCCATTGGGGCTTCTTCGTCGCTTATTACCGCAACTTCGCCATCCCCTCCACAGCGAGGACCCTGGCGAGCACCGGGGAGATGAAATCCCGGCCGATGAAGCGCTCCTACGACACCGGCATCGTCATCCACGAAATCATCGCCAACGGCTTCGCGCACGAACGCAGCCAGGCCATGATCGAACTGCTCCGCCGGGTACACAAGGGGGTACCCGGAACCCCGGACGACTTCGTCTACGTCCTCATGACTTTGCTTGTCCTGCCCCTGCGCTGGACCGAACGCCACGGCTGGCGCCGTCTGACCGAGCTGGAGAAGCGGGCCGCCACGGACTTCTACGCCGAACTGGGCAGGCAGATGGGGCTCGAGGGCGTCCCGGCCACCTTCGCGGAGGCGGAACGGTTCCTGGACGAGTACGAGGAAGGGAACATGGGCCCGAGCCCAGAGGGCGCGATGCTGTTCAATGCGACCGCCGCGGCCTTCGCCAGACGTATCCCCACCCGGCTTCGCCGGTTCACGCCGACCATCCTGGCGCTGATGATGGACAAACCCCAGGTCGCTGTTGCTCTGGGTCTGAAACCCGCCCCGGCAGCGCTGCGCGTACCGTTCAACGCGGTGCTGCGGTTCCGAGCCCTCAAAGCCAGGCGTCGCCCCCTACCGACCGAGCCCATGTTTGTGCCCGGCGGCAGCATGTCCGCCTACCCGGACGGTTACACCCTCGACCAGATCGGCCCGCAGGCCAACGCCTGACTGCTAGCAGCCTTCGAGCCCCCGCCTTTGGACGTTGCGTGGCGAGGGTGGCGAAGAGAAGTTTGCGGCAAAGCATGTGGTGCTTGCCGTTCCCGCACCGGTGGTTCCTGATGTCGTCAGGGACCTGCCCATTGGAAGACCTCAGCTCTGAGGAGGGTTGCCCGCCCTGGCAGCACGACACTGGACATCGTCGCGGACATTGAAGGATTACCGGACTTCAAGGAGTGGGCCTTCGTCGTGACCGTCGGTATGCCCTTTGACGCCATTATCAACCCGGTCCCCGGTGGAACTGAATGTACCTCCCGGGAAAACATTGTTCAGCTGACCTGTTACGGAAATTCTTCGGGCTATCTGCCGGGCTTTGTCGATGATGAGCAATGGGTAGCGCAGTGGATGGAAGACGTATATACGGTGGCTCCGCAGCTGCCGGGTCGGGTCTAAGAGCAGCCAAGAGCGGCCGGGGCACTCACCAGATGATTCCGGGTTGATAGGTGCCGGCACTCCATTCCTGCCCCTGGGGATCCAGGACTCTGGTCCGCCGCGTACCCCATTCGGTATCCTCGGGTTGGATCACGGCCGTAGCGCCGGCGGCCAGCGCCTTTCGGTGGAACTCGTCCACATCCTCAACAAGAAGGTAAAGCCCCTGGCCGGTAGATCGTCCGATCAGGGTGGGCCGCCGGTAGTCGGCATCGTTGCTGGCGACCATCAGCACGGCCTCACCCATGCGGACCTCGGCGTGGAGGACCTGACCTCCTTCTCCGTCCTGACGCCTGACTACGTCAAAACCGACCTGCTGCATCCAATCCAGTGCAGCAGGCGCGTCCGCGTAACTGAGGTAGGCATACAGTTTTGTAGTCACAAAGGGATGGTAATCCCCAAACCTTCCCTTCGGAAGCGCCAGGGAAGGGCCAGGGCAGGCATGACCAATGCAGCCCTGTTGGGGGGCAGTGGCTCTGGCTAGACTTGAATTGCGCCGGAGCAGACGCGTGAAT
The DNA here is from genome assembly GCA_046730875.1 of Actinomycetota bacterium. Classification (GTDB taxonomy): domain Bacteria; phylum Actinomycetota; class Actinomycetes; order Actinomycetales; family Micrococcaceae; genus Arthrobacter. Next base: position 4,354 of record JBKPJW010000548.1, read on the forward strand.
TCGTCTCGGGAGGGCAGGAAGATGACAGACCGCAGCGACTCTGAATTTTCCGCGGATCAGCAGCCCACGGAAAAGAAAGCCGAGGAACGCGAACTCCGGGGCCGGGCCGGATACTCCTCCTCCGGTGCCGACGCCCAGGCCGATCAGTCCCGCAGCGGTGCGGATGTTGGAGAGTCGATCGAGATCGCTGAGGCTGGCACAAAAGCGCAGGGGGATCACTCGCATCCGGAACGGGCCAAGACGGGCGAGGCACCCGTCGAGCAGGTGTTCAACGACCCCGCCATGACCGGGGGGCGGAGAGTCGTGACCGGTTCCGCAAAGGCGACCGGGGCCGTACCGCCCGGGCCTTCACCTGCAGAAGCCGGATCCGGTGGAGCCCAATCTATTAAAGGGGCTCGCGAGTCGGACCGACTCGCGGCGGGCGAGCCGCCGGCCTCAGGCAAGCCCTTCGACACCGGCACGGAGGAGAAACAATAAAGGGCGGCAAACTGGTCTTAGCATCAGAACCACTCCGTTTGCGGTGATTTGGGCATTCTGTCGTGTGGGCAGCGGCGTCCCATGAACACACCCACTCCCCTCCCCACAAGGTAATGCGCAGATGCGGTTACCGCTGCTCCCCTGTGTCCCAAGGTTCCCCCAAGTTTGTCAGCCATAGACCGCGCCTCAACGGTCCAGCCGAGGGGTAGACCCAGACCGGGCACAGTGTATTTCCAAGCCCGCTGCTCAATATTGGTGGCCATCAGCACCTTTCTGAGGAGAAGAGATGGTACTCAAGCCAGCTGAACGAGCAGGCAACCGCCTGGACCCAAGACTTGCTACCCGGCGCGGCGTCGCGGCGGCCGCCGCCCTGATCCTGACCGCCGCCGGTATGAGCTCGGCTGTGGCGGCCACCCAGGTAACAGTGAAGAACCCCGGGAAGCTGACCGCCGTCGGCCCCGTAAACACAGCACACGGCTTCCCCTCCTGGTATGAGGACAGCACGAAAACACGCGTCGAACTGTGCCTTGACGCCGAGAATCCGCTGTGCGGGTTCCTGCCCGGCGATATACCCGACGAAACCGTTCCCGTGTCATTCCCGGACAACTTTCCGGACGAGGCGTTCTACATGCTCGCCGGCGCCGAACTGGATCTTCCCAACGGAGGCCGGGCGGTCCTGGTTCTCGGGCTGGAAGCTGCATTCGCCAACGCAGTCACCGAAGGCGACCAGGTGGTCTTCGGCCGACAACGGATTGTTGTCAAGGGAGGCCCCGCCAACACCACACTGGAGTTCAAACACCCGTACGGCACCATCACGATCGACACCGACGGATCCGGCGGCGGCAAGCTGGTCGAAGACATTTCACCCGCCGCAGGTAACTTCACCACCGCCCTGAAGAGCAACATCGGGCCTTTCCTGAAGTGGGATCCGGCCACCGCTCCCGCAGCACCCGAGGGATACCTCGGAGACCCGAACCAGGAACACACCGTGACGGGCAGCCCGATGAACTACAACAAGTTCTCGGTCACCGGCGGCGGGCTCGCCTTGGAAACCGACCAGTTCGGGCTCCAGGGCAAGATCGCCACGAACCGCGGAGTCAGCGCTGACGGCGCCGTTCACAACGGGGACATGATTGATGTCTTTGCCAGCAGCGGCCCGGACAGTCAGCTTCAAGTGGACGGACAGGCCTCGAGCTTCGAGACAACACCCATGGTCAGCGACCCCGGCAGCGGGCGGTACTACGCCCGGATCAAATTCACCGGCGCAGCCCCGGACAGCATCAAGATCACCAACATCGGCGACAAACCCGCCAGTAGCAATGTCGTCAAGGTGACCAAGCCAAGCAGCATTACAATCACCAAAGCAACATTCGACGGTACTGCTCTGACCATTGCCGCCGTTTCAAGTGAGAGTGGTGAGTTGACGGTGACTGATCTTGGCACCCTCGAGAACACGGCCCCGGGGACAGCGACAGAAAAAGTGTTCCCGGTAAAGGCGCCTCCGGCAACTGTCATCGTGAAGTCTGTTTCCGGCGGTTCCGCCTCCCTACCGGTCACAATCAGTGGCGGCGCAGCTACAACAGTGGGGCTTGATCCTGTCACTCCACAACCTGACCCGGGTCCCGTTGTGGACACCGGCAACGGCCCGGAGACGGGCACCCCGGCTCCACCAGCGACCGCAACAGCCACCTCAAGCTCGCCCGCGCTGACGCGTGGCGGCAGTGTTCAGCTGGACGGCAGCGCCTCCACGGCAGCGGTCAGCTACAAGTGGCGCCAGCTGAGCGGGCCTGCGGTGACGCTTTCAAGCGACACGGCAGCAAAACCAACCGTCTCCATCCCCTTCTACGCCAAGACCACCGACACAGCTCCACTGACGGCCAAAGCTGACGAACCGGTCACCATCGAATTGGTCGTGACCGACAAGAATGGCGTCAGCAGTGCCCCCGCTACGCTCCAATTGGCCGTCCGGACGGACACCCTCGCCATTGGCACCGGATCACGCCACAGGGTTGGGACGGAGATGCGAATCGAGGGCACGTCAACGCTGGCAGGGAACACCGCGGTCCTCACACCGGCCACGACCGTGGTCATCTACGACACGACCGCCGGGCGCCCGGTTTCCAAACTCGGGACAGCCACGGTGGACACCCTCGGCGCCTGGTCGCTGAAGGCCAAGCCGGGACCGGCCAGGCAGATCACCAGCGTTCTGGTCCAGTCCAGCCGCGGAGGCACCGCAGCGGGAGCAATCTCCACTCGCTAGCCCCGGCGCCATCGATAGCTCAGGGTCCTGTCCGCTCGGCGGGCAGGACCCTGAGCCTTTTGCCGCCGGTCCGATTGCTGAAAAGTGGCGGCGAAGGCGGGTCATCTCTGAGGTGGAAGGCCCTGGGCGGGATCGAGGGCTCAGGTTCCGCAGAAGGTCCTGTAGGTTCCGAAGTCTTCCGGGGCGCCCACCGCGTAACGCTCGAGA